>CADBJA010000041.1 GCA_902794945.1 Oscillospiraceae bacterium | reverse complement strand
TTTTTTTTTTTGCAAGAAAAAGTGCAAAAAAATGCAAGTTGTTTTTACTCAACTTGCATTTTTAAAATATCCATAACTTCTATGGGCGTATTCGCAATCCATTCCGCTCCGCTGTTTTTTAATTCATCCGCTCCGCGATAGCCCCAGGCGGCACCGATAGAGTGAAGTGCGGCATTTTTTGCCGTAAACATATCCACATCCGAATCGCCGACATATACTACTTCGTTCGGTTTTAGACCGAAAGATGAAACTATCTTCAAAGCACCTGTTTTGTCGGGCTTTTTGGGAATGTCGTCTTGCTGTCCCAGCACCGCATCAAAATCATCCCCAAAATGTTTATGAATGAGTTTTACGGCGTTTTCATGCGGTTTATTGGTATTACACGCCACCAAAATGCCTTTTTCTTTTAACCACCGTATAAGTGCGGGAATCCCTTCATACGGTTTTACATGATAGTCGCAATCTTCTTTAAAATGTGCTCTAAACTCTGCCACAATATCTTCATCCACGGTTTCTTCGCTCATACCGGCACTAAATGCACGCCGCATTAAATCAATCACACCGTCACCGACAAAATGTTTTAACTGCTCGTGAGTGACAGGCGGCAAACGATGCGCTTCTAAAACCTTATTACACGAAAGTGAAATGGAATCCAATGTATATAAAAGTGTACCGTCTAAATCAAAAATAACTGCTTTAATCAATCTATTCTCCTAAAACACGGCTGCAAGGAAATCCTTGCAGCCGATACATCTTACAGATTTTCTACAATTTGTTTGGTTTCTCTTGCAATCATCAATTCTTCATTGGTGGCAATCACAAATACGGCTACTTTGGAATCATCCGTAGAAATCTTCTTGGTTTCGCCGAATGTAGCATTGTTCACATCTTCATCAATCTTTACACCGAGGTAAGAAAGGTGATTACACACATCGGCACGAAGACCGGGGGTGTTTTCACCGATACCGGCTGCAAATGCAATGGCATCTACACCATTGAGAGCGGCAACATAAGAGCCTACAAATTTACGAATTTGGTAGCGCTGAATTTTTCTTGAAAGCAATGCTCTTTCATTGCCCTCATCCACAGCCTTTTGAATATCTCTTTCGTCACTTGAAACGCCGGAGATACCGAGCACACCGGATTTTTTATTTAAAATCTCACTGGTTTCTTTCGGGCTCCACCCCTCTTTCTCTTGCAAATAAGTTACGACAGAGGGGTCTAAAGAACCGGAACGGGTACCCATAATAAATCCGTCTAACGGGGTTAAGCCCATAGATGTATCTTTTACAATGCCGTTTTCAATGGCAGTGATGGAAGCACCGTTACCGATGTGGCAGGAAACAAGTTTAATATCCTCTTTACCCATTAATCTTGCCACTTCTGCCGCAATGTATTTATGAGAAGTACCGTGAGCGCCGTAACGGATGCAGTGGTATTTTTCGGTTAATTCATACGGCACACCGAATACTTTTGCTTCATCCGGCATAGTGGAATGGTAAGCGTTATCGAATACACACACTTGAGGCACTGCTTTGCCAAACACGCTGTAACAACCTTCAATACCTTGAATGTGTGCCGGATTATGTAACGGTGCCAAATCGCACAGTTCTCTGATGCCTTCCACAACATGCTCATCAACCAACTCGGCTTTGTTAAATAACCAACCGCCTTGCACCACTCTGTGACCGATGGCATCAATTTCGGAAATATCATCAATTACTTTGCACGCGCCTTCGGTTAATGCTTTCATAACATAAGAAAAGGCTTTGGTATGGTCTTCCATCGGGGCGTTGGGGTTTTCAAAACTTCTGCCGTCAGCCGTGGAACCTTTGATGGTACCGTCAACCTTAATTCTCTCGCATACACCTTTTGCAATCCATTGTTCGTTCTCCATATCAATAAGTTGATATTTTAAAGAAGAACTACCGCAGTTTACTACTAAAATCTTCATTTAAAACTCCTTTTGGGAAAATCCCTTGAACTAAATTTCACAATATATTATAATAAAATAAATTCATTAAAATTTCAAGTATTATATCAATTTTTTATCAGGCATGAGGCAAAAAATGAAAACAGCAGGCATTATTTGTGAGTATAACCCCTTTCATAACGGGCATTTATATCAAATCAACAAAACAAGAGAAAACGGCGCTACCCATATTATCTGTGTGATGAGCGGTAATTTTGTGCAACGCGGGGATTTATCCATTGTGCCGAAAGCCGCAAAAGCGCAGATGGCGGTAGATAACGGCGCCGATTTGGTATTGGAACTGCCGACGGTTTGGGCAATGTCAAGCGCGGAAGATTTTGCCAAAGGCGCCGTGAGTATACTCAAAAACACCGGTGTATGTGATTCCCTCAGTTTTGGCAGCGAGTGCGGCAATATTAAAAAACTGCAAAAAGCCGCCGATGCCGTTTTGGATAAAGCGGTAGATGCAAAAATCGGTTTTTATATGGAACAAGGCGTTTCATTTGTCGGTGCAAGGGCAAAAGCCATCTCCGATATTTACGGCAGTGAAATGGAACACATCATTTCATCCCCCAATGACATTTTAGGCATTGAATATTTAAACGCTATCAAAAACACCGGCATAGAGCCGATGGCAATAAAGCGTGATACCGTTCACGATGCCGACAGTGACAGCCCATTTAAAAAAAGTGCCGGTGAAATCAGAGAATTAATACTTAAAAATGATATGTCATTTAAAAAAGCACTGCCCCATTCATCCTATGAAACATTACGGCAATACGCCAAAATCGGAATGTGCCCGAACACCGTAGAAGATTTAGACAAAGCCATTATGGCGGTATTGAGGCGATTTGAAGCGGATGATTTTAAGAATTATCCCGATGTGAGTGAAGGGCTTGAAAACCGTATATACAATGCTGTGCGGCAATCTGCCGGCGTGAGTGAAATATTATTGCGCGCCAAGTCAAAACGCTACACGATGGCACGCATTCGCAGAATTATTCTTAACGCGTATTTAGGTATTGGCAAAGGGTATAACAAAAGTGAAGTACCTTATATCAGAGTGCTCGGTATAAGTGAAAAAGGCAAAGAATTATTAAAAGAAATGCGGCAAACGGCTAAAAAGCCCGTGATTATGAAGTATGCCGATTTTCAGAGTGCAGACGGGTTTGCACGCAAAATCTTTTCCTTTGAATGTAAAGCGGCGGATTTGTATTCCCTTTCCTTCTCAAAACCTTCCCCTTGCGGTACGGAAAAGACAAATACCGTTTATATTGAAAAAGAGACCTGAAAAACGGGGCTTTCTCAACAATTTTGTTGAGAAAGCCCCGCATTTTTATTTCTTTTGCCCCAGCGCTTGGTGAACCCGCTTTTGCCATTTTAGTTTATATAAAACCGATAATTTTTCAATACAAAAATCCACCACAACCATTAAGGCGTTGCCGCCTGCAAGCAAAATGAGTACGGTGTATTTGCCGAAATCCTGCATATCTTCAAGCGGCATACCGAATACATAGACTAATAATAGATATGCGACCACCATAGAAACATTAAATACAATGACTTTAATTACCCAGCGCACCACACGCAGTTTCACTTTGCGCTGCAACACATCTTTTAAAATCGGAAAATAGCCGAAAAACAACACATATAGCATCACCGGCTCTTTATTGCCGCTGAGTAAAAAAGAAAGTAAACCGGAAGCCGCAAATACCCATAAACTTTGTACTGCGCCCATTTCAATCACAACCCACGCCAATAAAATGCCGGCAAAGGTGGGCCCCACATATTCCGCCATCGGAATATTGCCGAGCAAGATTAAAATAACACTAAATGCACTGATGATACCGCCAAAAGCAATTTTAAAACTTTTTTTCATTATCTGAAAAATGAGCAAAGACAATCGCAACAAGCGAGCGCCGTGCAAATTTTGCAAACGCTGCCTGTGCAACCCTCATTATTTGAGTTGCTCTGCCTCCAATCGTTTCGAAATTCGCCTTCACGCTTGGCTTTAACACTGTTATACGCCTCGGCATATTCACTGTTATTCGGTTCATAATATACGGCTTTTCCGTAACAATCCGCAGCCTCTTCGAGCCAACCTCTGGCGTGCAGGATTTTTCCTTTTAAAAAGTACCATTCCGCATCACGCGAAGCAATCGGCACACCGTCTAATATCGTTTCGGCATCTTCCATACGGTTTTCGCGAATTTTTGCACGCACATCACCGTAGCGGTTGCTTTCCCCTGCCGTGTCACTGTAGGTAGACTGTCCGTTATACATCAGTGCATCATACGCAGCGTTTAGTGCGTCAATTTGAGCAGTAAAATCACCGTCTGCTTGCGTATAATATGCCATTTTCTCTTTATAAGCACGGGTAACCTCTTCCGGAGAAGCCCCCTGTGCCAAGCCTAACACTTCATAAGGATTCACTGTGTATCTCCTTTCAAAACGCGTTCTTGCGCCGTGTTTGTACCTTCCACCAAAGTATTCTCGATTAACGGTGAATACATTCCCTCAGGTAAATGCTTGTACGCTTGCATCGCTTCAGCAATCGAAAAATTAAGTATGCTTTGAATTTGACCGGCATCATACCGATGTATAAACGGATTAAATGAGCCGTTTTTTTCATCTTTGATACGGTCATCCGCCGCATCCATCAAGTAAATCCACCGCCCGAGCATATAGCCGAATTGGTATAACCCTTCATTTTGATGATGGAATGTAAAAATTTTGCCTAAAGAATCGGCAGAAGGATGTGCGGCTCGGTCAACCGAAGCATCGGCGCTTTCCGCTTTCACCTGGAGCTGCATATTTTCTCGTATACTATCACAAAGCAGCGGAAAAGACCGGTATGCCTTTAAATATTTTTTACGAAAAAACAGTTTTAAAAACCGATAAAACAAATTTTTTAAAAATCGCTCATCCCGAATATTATCAAGGATTTTTTCATACGTTAGAATAATTAAAACGGAGGCGCAGTAAAAAAAGATATCATCGGCACAAAGGCAAGTGCATTTTTTCATTTTATAAGGACAATACTTTTTTTGAGCAGAATGAACATTTTGTGAAAGATTCAGTTCTAAAACCGCCAAAAATGTTACATCGTAATTAAGCAAATACCTTGCCATAAAACCATAATGCTTTTTTAATGCAAAACATAGAGAACAATATGCACTGCGGTATATTTCGGTATTTTGTTCATCTAATTTACTTAAATCCGCTTTAATATACCCGAACACTGCATTCTCCTCCATTTTTCTTTTCTCATTATAATACAGTTTTTTTGGGAATGTATAAACAAATTGTAAACTTTATAAGCTTACATAATATAATAGGTATAAAATAAAGCACCCGAGAAATCAGGTGCTTTAAAAAAATTTAAAGTTTCCAACCCCAATGGTCGGTATGTAATAAATGGTGGCTCTTTTCACCGAGCGGTGCTTTTAAAAACTCACTGTAGAGTGTTTTAATCTGCGGGTTTTCGTGTGAGAAACGAATGGGGTTCGCGAAATCAAGTTTACGCAATCTCTCACCGCGCACATCGTACATCTCAAACGGATGAATCGGCTGACCGCCACCGCCTGCACAACCGCCGGGGCAAGCCATAATCTCAACAAAGTCATACTCAACTTCACCCTTGCGGATGGCTTCAAGCAATGCTCTTGTGTTACCGAGACCGCTCGCTACGGCACAGCGCACTTTGGTGCCCTCAATATCAAACGCGGCTTCGTTCCAACCTTTGTGGTAACCACGCACTGCCTTAAAGGCATCGGCATCGGGATTTTTACCCGTTGCAAGGAAGTAAGCGGAACGCAGTGCCGCTTCCATTACACCACCGGTGGTACCGAAAATCACTGCCGCACCGGTACCGTCACACAGCGGGTCATCAAGCGGTTTATCTTCTAAAGCCGCTACATTAATATTTGCCGCTTTAATCATTTTAATGAGTTCACGGGTGGTGAGAACAATATCTACATCCTGCCCTCTCTCTTCACTGCCCATATTTTCATAGGCACATTCGGCTTTCTTTGCCACACAGGGCATCACCGATACGGAAATAATATCCTTCGGGTCCCTGCCGATTTTTTCGGCAAAGTAACTCTTTACCACCGCACCGAACATCTGTTGCGGACTCTTGGCAGAGGAGAGTTGCGGTACCATATCGGGGTATTGAGATTTCATGAACCTTACCCAACCGGGGCAACAAGAGGTAAACATCGGGAATGTGTTATTTTCTTTGTCACCAAGCCTTGCGAGGAACTCACTGCCCTCTTCCATAATGGTTAAGTCGGCAGAGAAATTGGTATCAAATACATAATCAAAACCGATTTGGCGCAGGGCTTCACCCATTTTTTCCATTGTGGCATCTTCGGGCTTCAAGCCCAATTCTTCGCCCCAAGCGGCTCTGACAGCCGGTGCTACCTGCACAATTTTCACTTTATCGGTTTGCGCAAGGGCTTCATAGACTTTATTTTTATCATCTCTCTCGTGCAGAGCACCCACCGGGCAATGTGTAATACACTGACCGCAAGCGGCACAATCTGCCTTTTCAATGCTAAGCCCGCCTTTTACATCCACCGTGGTTCTGGCACCGGTACCGCATATATCCCATATGCCAAGCCCCTGCACCTTATTACACACTTGAATACAGCGCATACATTTAATGCACTTTTCATTATCACGAATGAGCGGAAAATCTCTATTCCAAGCGATTTTGCGCACTTTCTTTTTATAAATATCGGTAGAAAGACCGAATTCTTCGGCAAGCGATTGCAACTGACAGTTGCCGCACCTTGCACAAGTGGCGCAAGAGTAATCGTGTTCCGACAAAATCAGTTCCAAAGTGGCTTTTCTTGCCGCCATTACTTTGGGTGAATTGGTATAAATGACCATGCCTTCTTCAACCGCGTTATTACAAGCGGCGGCAAGGCGCTCCATCCCTTCAATTTCTACCACGCAAATACGGCAAGCACCGATTTCATTAATATCTTTCAAAAAACAAAGGGTCGGGATTAAGATACCGTTAATATTCGCCGCTTCAAGAATGGTAGTTCCTTCTTTTACGGTAATTTGTTTGCCGTTAATCGTTACATTTACCATTTGAAAATCCTACCTCCTTCAAAACAGCCGTAGCCAAAGTGGTCACAGCGCAAGCAGCGGTTAGACTCTTGCATAGCCTCTTTGTCACTCATGCCGTATTCAAACGGCTCAAAGTTGTTATTTCTTTCACCTGCTTCTTTTTCTCTCATATTCACTCTACCGCAAGGAGTACGGTCGTAAATACGGGCAGGCGGCACTTCCACACCGCTTTCAATGGTGTGGTTATAGCCTAAGTATTCATCAATATTCGCCGCTGCCGCTTTACCTGCCGCAATGGCTTTAATCACGGTAGCGGGACCGGTTGCACAGTCACCGCCGGAGAATACGCCGGGACGGTCTTTGATATAGGTATAATCATCGGCATCGATTTGGTCCCACTTTGTCGGCAAGCCGAACTCGGAAAACGGCTCGCTTTCAATGCCCTGACCGATAGCAACCACCAATATATCGCAAGGAATCATATATTCATCCTCGCCGGCATCGGCGGGTGCAGGTCTGCCTTTTTTATAGCGGCTAATCATCTGCTGTTTTACCCACAGACCTATGACTTTGCCGTTTTCATCCGCTTCAATGCGGGTGGGTGCGACCAATTCCAAAATCTCGGCGCCTTCTGCCTGTGCACCGAAGATTTCTTCCTGAAGCGCCGTCATATCCGCAATTCTTCTTCTGTAAACAACACTGACTTTATCCGCACCGGCTCTGACAGCGGTTCTTGTGCAGTCCATCGCCACATTGCCGCCGCCGATAACAAGCACCTGCTTGCCGGTATAATCGGGGTATTCATCATTACCGATGGCTTTGAGCATATCTACTGCGGAAATAACGCCGTCGGCATCTTCATTTTCCAAGCGCACTTTCTTGTCCTTGTGCGCACCGATGGAAATATACAGCGCATCGTACTCCTCTTTGAGTTTTTGAATCTCTTCGGGAGAATCGATTTTTGTGTTTAATTTCACTTCAACACCGGTAGAAAGAATGCAATCAATATCCTCTTGCAGTCTTTCTCTGGGCAAGCGGTAATTCGGAATACCGTAACGCAGCATACCGCCAAGGTATTTCTTTTCTTCAAATACGGTGGTTTGGTGCCCCATCAATTGCAAATAGTAAGCACAGGTAAGACCGCTCGGTCCGCCGCCGATAATGGCAATCTTTTTTCCGGTAGCGGGTTGGCACGCAGGTGCGGGAACCTCGCCCGCTTTATCGCACACATAGCGCTTGATACCGCGAATGTTAATCGGGTCATCAATCATCTGACGCCTGCAGTAATTTTCGCAGGGATGCTCACAAATGAGCGCACACGCTGTGGGGAACGGATTATCTTTTCTGATTTGCCTGACCGCATCTTCCGGTCTGCCGGCTGCCGCCAAAGCGATATAACCCGGAATATCCACATTTGCGGGGCAACGGGTTACGCAAGGCACCGGTCTGTCAAAATGGCACATACACTTGCCGTTTTTAACATGGGATTCAAAATCCTCTCTAAAGCCTTTCACACTCACAAGCACCATATTGGCGGCTTCATAGCCGATGGCGCAATCAGCGGAAAGATAGATAGAGTTTGCGGTTTTCTCGATTAAATCGATGGTTTCCATATCCGCCTGACCGTCAAGCACGCTTTCAATCAGGGTTGCCAACTGACCTAAGCCTACACGGCAAGGGGTACACTTACCGCATGACTGGGAGTGGCAAAGCCTGACAAATCCCAACGCAACATCAATCGGGCAGGAGTTTGTGGAAACTGCATTCACACGGCTGCCGAGTTCTTCATAGAGCCTGTCAACCGTGGCTTCAACCTTTGAAACAGATTGAATTTTTTGTCTTGCCATACTAAAATAATATCCTTTCAAAATATTAAATACATTATATAAGAGAATGGCGAATATTGTCAATAGTATTAATGCTGATTATTACTATTGTTCATTTTACACTTTTAACAAAAAAATGAGAGAAAGAACCATCAATTTTCTATAATTTGCACTTGAAAAATGATTCAAATTGTAGTATAGTAAAGAAAATTGAAACACAACATATGGATAGGTGTGTCTATTCGTCTATACCTAACGCCAACAAGCCATTGACTTGCCGACGCAAGTCAGATTCTTATTTTTACGAACCATCGGAGAGATATTTATGGAACAACTCATTAAAACTATCATAGATGTTGATAAAAAAGCCAGAAAAATGACAGATGAAAGCAAGAAACAACTTGCCGAATCAAAAATTGCCATCGCACAAAGAGTCGAAGAACTCGACAAAAAATATGAAGAAAGCGTTGAGGAAATCATTGCCTTAACCACTGAGGATGAAACGCGCAAAGTGGAAGAACGCAAAGCGCAAATTGATACCGATTACGCCCGCGCCAATCAAAGTTTAGACGCTTATTATGAAGCGCACAAAGAACAGTGGGTTAAAGAATTGGTAGAGCGCACGATTGCGGAATAATTTCGTAACTCGATTCTTGAGAAAGGAGGTAACTATATGAATCAATCAGCTAATGCGGTTTTGGCAAAAGTCAGATGTATGTATGGCAAGCGCTTAACCGCTGCCGATTACAATGCACTTTTAGCTTGCAATTCCAATCATGAAATTGCCAATTATCTTAAATCAAGAACCTCCTACGGTGATATTTTTGCCCCGAACAGTAGCACGAAAATTACCGCCGAATCTATCGAATTCAGTT
>CADBJA010000040.1 GCA_902794945.1 Oscillospiraceae bacterium | reverse complement strand
CTTATTTCTTTAACCGAGCGTAGCGACCGTCAAGGTTCTGCCGTAGGCAGGTTCTTATTTTTTATTTCTTATTTTGCGAACGCAGTGAGCAGATAAATTCTAATTTAGCCACCGCAAGGGTGGCGTAAATTAGAATTTAAAAGCCAAGGCAAACGCCTTGGCTTTTTGACTTATATTGCTTTTAACAATGCGGGGATTTTGCTCACAAGTGTCGGAATACCGGCTAAAATTTTGCCAACACCTTCCACGCTTGACTCTTCATCATTTAAGAGTTTGAGCAACCCGTTTAACATTTGCGGTGTGAAAGCGCCCATACTCATTGCTACGAAGTTGCGCATCGGGATTTGGGTTGCCATAGCGGCAATCATCGCACCGTCTCCGTTTGCATCGGAGCCCATACCGCTGACCGCTTTTTTTATTAAACCGCAAATTCTGCCGCCCCACTTGGTATCGCGTGCATCATCCAAACAGCAGTATTTATCGATCCGCTTGTTTTTAGAGCGCACGGGTGAAGGCAGTTTTTTGCCGTAAAGCACCTCAAAATCTTCACGGGTAATCGCCGTAATATCTTCATAATAATGCGGCAGGATTTCTCTGTAATCGGGCATTTCGACGGTTTCGGCTTTCACTTTCACCTTTGCCTTTAAGCGAATATCGCGGCTCGAAGCACCAACCAAAATATCAAACTCGCCGCTTTCCACACACCAGTCGTGCGTTTTCACATTAAAGAAAGCGAAAGCGCGTTTATCTAATGTAAGACTCACTTCTTTCTGCTCGCCCGGCTCAAGGAACACTTTAGTAAACGCCTTTAATTCCTTTTCGGGGCGGAACACGGTGGACTCTTTATCTGCCACATAGACCTGGGCAACCTCGGCACCGGCAACGCTACCGGTGTTTTTAATTTTAAAGTTCACGGTTAAAGTGTCGCTATCCTTAATAGATGTAGACGAGAGTTTTACCGCCGTGTACTTAAATGTGGTGTAGGATAAACCGTGACCGAACGGGAATACCACATTCTTTTTTGCCTTGTCATAATAACGGTAACCGATATATACGGACTCTCTGTGCTCGGCGGTTTGCGCCCTTGAGGGGTAATTGCCGAAGGTCGGGTTATCTTTGTAATCTTTAATATAGGTTTCGGTGGTTTTACCGGAGGGATTTACTTTGCCGGTTAAAATATTGGCTACGGCAATACCGCCTGCCTGACCGCCGAGACCGGAGTTCAAAATTGCCTTCACCTTGCCCAGCCACGGCATTTTAATCACGGAACCGCCGGCAAGTACCACTGCCACATTTTCATTCACTTTGCACAGTTCCGCAATCAGCCTGTTTTGGCAAGCGGGCATATTTAAGTTCTTTCTGTCATACCCCTCGCCCTCAAACGGCTCGGTTAAGCCGGCAAATACCAACACCACATCGGCTTCGCGTGCCACATTGAGCGCCTCACAGAATAATGTATTATCGAGCCTGTCGACTTCTTTGCGGTAGCCTCTTGCATAGGTCACATCCACCCCTGCTTTTTTGAGGTTATCGTAAGCGTTGTCTAATTTAGTGGGATTAATGACGGAAGAGCCAGCACCCTGGTAACGGGGATTGACTGCCATTTCGCCGATAACGGCAACTTTTTGCCCTTCTTTGAGCGGTAAGAGATGATCATCATTTTTAAGTAGTTGCATAGAGCCTTCCGCCACCGCGGCAGCCACCATATGGTGGGCTTCAATATCGTAAGTATGCTCGCTCTCCAATGCCGGTTTTGCTTTAAGGATTAAATCGACCAAAGCATCTACCCTTTCATCGAGCACCGCTTCATCCAATTTTCCGGTTTCTATGGCTTTTAATATCAGTTTTTCATTTAAATCACCACTGGTGGGCATCTCCAAATCCGTGCCCGCCTTTAAGCCGGGAATACGGTCAACGCTCGCGCCCCAGTCGGTAACGAAAATACCGTCAAACCCCCACTCTTTTCTGGCAACGGTATCTAACAGCCAACTGTTTTGAGAGGCATACACGCCGTTAATACGATTATAGGAATTCATCACCGTCCATGGTTGCGCCTCTTTAATCGCAATTTCAAACGCAGGCAAATAGATTTCACGCAGGGCGCGCTCATCAATCACTTCGTTAATGGTCATACGGTACGCCTCTTGGCTGTTTGCCGCAAAGTGCTTTAAAGAGGTGCCGATGCCTTTGGATTGAATACCCTTAATCACCGCAGCAGAGCATTTACCGGCAAGGTACGGGTCCTCCGAGAAATACTCAAAGTTTCTGCCGCAGGTGGGAGAACGCTTGATATTGGTACCGGGTCCCAAAATGACGGATACTTTCTCTTGCAAACATTCTTCTGCCATTGCCGCGCCCTCTTGTTCAAGCAGTGCGGGGTCCCAAGAGCAACCGGACAGGGATGCCGGCGGGAAACAGGTAGCCGGGTACGAACCGCCTAAGCCGACGGTTTTATCATCGGGGTTTTGTTTTCTCAACCCGTGAGGACCGTCGGTCAGTTGAATGACGGGAAGCCCCAATTCTTCAAACCCTTCCATATGCCAGTAATCTTTACCGGAAACAATTTTAGCCTTTTGCTCTAAACTCATTTTGGAAACAATATCAGCATGCTTCATCTCATTTTCCTCCGTTTAAGGTTATATATTTTTATTATAAAGGAATATAATCGCCTTTTCAATACTTTTTTAGCAGTATTTGCCTTTCTTATTTCCGTAAAAACTACTTTTCAGGTTTAAAAGTTCGGAGTGTGGAATTAAGGGCGCAAGCAACGCAACCGTTACTTTGATAAATTCTTGTTTAGCGTAGATAAACAAGCAACCGCTTAACGCCCTCCCTTGTCTCGTCCAAACAAATTACACAATAGAAAGAATTTGCAAGCAAATCCTTTAGTATTGTTTCGTTTGCTTGTCCTCTCCCCAAAAAGTTTGCTACGCAATACTTTTCGGGGTCCCCATTTTTTGGGACCGCTTGCGGTGGGCGGGTAGTCGTTTTTACTGAGTTTGTGGGGATTTGACTACCCCTCAGTCACGCGTTGCGTGCCAGCTTGCTTGGAGCGCACGCCAGACCCTCTGTCACTGTGTGACGTCTCCCTAGCAGGGAGCGCCTCACAAGGGGCGCCGTTAAACGGTTTAATTTAGCGCGCGAAGCGCGCCACCATTAATTCCGTATTCCGCATTCCAAATTCGGCATTATAAAAAAGTGTCTCAACGAAAACCGTTGAGACACTTTTCAAGTTTCCTCGACTAACGCTCGGGATGACAACGATGGGTTGTTTCGACTTCTGCCTGTCATTTCGACCGAAGTGGAGAAATCTTTATAAAACAGGTGCAGGCAGAGCCCGCCCACAATTCTTCACTATTCACTAAAAAAGAAAAACTGTGAGTTACAGGTTATCTGCGACTCACAGTTTTTCTTTATTGGCTTTACTTTCTTTTCCACTTGGCATACAACACTGTGTTACCTTTTATCCACGGATTAATGTACAGCACCTTTGCACCGGTGAAGGTCTTATTTTTATACCACCCGTCAAATATATAACCCTTCTTGCTGGGAATAGGTAATTTGTAGTATCCTCTGCCCGGACGCACAGAGCGTTTTGCATTGTTCGGAAGTGTTCCGCCATTTAAGGAATATGTAATTGTGTAAACCTTATCCGGCACCCAATATGCCTTTAAAATCACAGTGGCATTGTTTTTCGTGGTAAGGTTTTTCACGCTTTGCATATTGGCATACATTTTTCCGGTTACAGTATTCTGCCAACCGCCCAAAACATACTTGCCCTTGCCCGGATAAGTGAAAGTGTTTTTGCGAAGTTTTACACTTTTATCGTACACAAAATTCTTTTGAATGACAGTTCGCTTTTGGGCACCTGCATAACCGTTATAAAACATAACATTGTAACGAATCGGCTTCCAAACGGCATACAAGATTCTTGTTTTGCCGAGCGCGGCAATATTTTTCACACCAGCAGCATTTTTGTACACCACCTTGCCGCCAGCGGAAAGTGCCCAGCCTTGAAATACATAACCCGGTCTACTGAAAGCACATCGGTTAAGCGCCGTGTTCTTTCCCACTTCCAGCGTTTGTGCTTTCATACTGCCTTTGCCCCCGTTTGCGGCAAATTTTACATAGTAAACCGCCGTCCACTTTGCATATAGCCTTATATTGCCCTTATCGGCTCTGCCCTCCACCGTACCGGCGATTTGCGATAACTGCTCGTCATAAAACCAACCGTCAAAGCGATAACCGCTCTTTTGCGGAACGGGTAAATCAAACGCATGATACGGTGTATACTGCTCAAGTGCATCAGCGGGTAGCGTGCCGCCATTTGTTTCGTAAGCAATGCTTCTTTTCGGCATCGCTTTAAAAATCGGAAAACCGTTATTGCTCTGACCACCCATTTCCCAGACTTCATCAAAATCCCAATCGTCAAAGGTTTCGCGCTTTTGCAGGTCTTCTTTTTGGTAACCGTATATATCCGTGGCGACAAAATCTTGCGCCGCATAAATATTGTGCTTATAGTCTGTTTCAATACGCGGATAACGCAACTTGAAAGAATAGTTGTAATCGATTGTACTGTTGCTGTACGTATTATGTGCAATACCGTTTCCTGCGTTAGAGGATAAAAATGTGCCGATACTATAACAGTTTTGAACCACTGCATTCCTATTATCTCCGCAAATACCTGCAGCACCCGATTCACCGTAAACTTCCCCCTCAAAGGAACAGCGCTCAATGGTTCCTCCGCTATTCGCGCGACAAATTCCGGCAGCATTATACGGATGAGCCAAAGAGTCATAATCGACAGTGTTAATAATCACGGCATTTTTCACATGGCAATTACTGATAGTCCCGCCCGGATACAAGGTGCCTAATATTCCGCAACCCGCAGTTCCCTTAATCGTATCGATCGTTAAATCAAAAATATTACCGGTATTGATAATCGGGAATAATCCATCGCCGTTATCACCGAAAAACACATTTTTAATAGTATGATGGTTGCCATCAAAATCTATGTTGTAAATGCGCACCAGACCGCCGGTTATTTCGCTATCCCACAAATGGGCGGATAAATCAATATCGCTGATAAGTTTGTATGCCCTGTCGCCCGACTTTGCATAATCTTCTGCCATTAACGCCAACTGTTGCGGCGTTTCAATCAAATACGGGTCTGTATAAGTACCTGTTCCGCCGGCAAAGGAAGTTGCTTTGTAGCGGCTCCAATAGGTGGAAGGCAATTCATTTTCGGGGTAGGCATACACACCATATGGTCTCAAGTACAGTAATTTTTCGCTTAATTGCCAAACGCCTTCCATATCAAACGAAGACAAATGCTCCTGTGTAATACTGTTTTGGGGAATCACGGTTTTTTGATTATTCGCTTTGCAGTCCATAGCGATAAGTGTGTACTTGTCTTTGACAAGTTGCGCGCAACAGTACATCATACCGTCTCCCAAATTATAGCCGCTGTCGGTGAAGCAATTTTGCATCACTGCCTTATTTTTTCCCGTGATGCCACCGCGCGTCTTCCCCTGCACCAAAGTGCCGTTTTGCGTGCAACAACGTTCTATAAAGGCACCGTTTAAACCGACAATGCCGCCGGCATAATTTTCATAAGTGCCATCAAGATTACGGGAAACAACGGAAACCTTTGCCTCGCACCCCATAACGGTGGAGGGCATCAATGTCTTACCGCAAACGCCTCCCGCAACACCCTCGAGCGCTGTCACACTGCCGCTGACTTTGACACAGGCAAGGCACGCACAGTGACTCATTTGACCGCACACGATACCGACATTCAAATGTCCGCTCACCCGTGCATTTTCGAAATTCACATTGCTGACACTACCCGTATCCAGTATGGAAATAAAGCCGATATAATCACCCGTGCTTTGTATTTGCAAGCCGGAAATGGTGTGAAAATTACCGTTGATATTGCCTCGGAAAATGTGACGCGTCATATCGTCTTCATTTTGGAGCGCGATATTGCCTCGTTTATCGATACTTGGTCCTCCGCCTATCGGAAACCAGTCATGCGCCGATAAGTCAATGTCTTTTTCCAGGCTAAAGTATTGATTCTTTCCGCCGCCGAAGCGGTAAAATTTCGCCAGCCGCGCCAGTTGCTCGGCGCTTTCAATGCGATAGGGATTGTCTTTTGTCCCATTGCCGCCGGCAAAGGCGTTTGCGGCATAATCTATCCAAGTGCCGGTGCTCACCGTTTTCAATGCATCAGGCTTCATGTTTTTGAGATAGGGGTAACCGCCGTTTACATTCGTATTTATCGCCCAAGTGTTGGTAAAGTCCCATGTCACACCCGTGCTCCAATTCGCGACATTGGTGAAATTTGCTTTCGTTCTAAAAAAGGAGTCATCCTTCGCGACAGGAGCATCACTACCCTTTCTGTTTTGAATTCCATAGCGGTTAGCCGAAGCATAGTAACACTTGTAAAAACGCACATCAGTTGCGTTCTTTACAAATCCGATACCGCTTTCAGGCACCGCAGTAGAAAAGCAGTTGAAAAATCGGGTGGTTTTATTTGCTTCATGCCCGGTAGCAGTGTACAAAAAGCCGCAAGCCGATTGTGCATTATCAGCACCTGCAAAAGTACCGCAGAAGAACACATTTTCAAATCGAAGTCCGTCATAAGCGGGATTATCCACACCGTAGCCGATGCCCCCGCGACACACAGTAGCACTTGAAAAACAATTTTTAAAATTATTTTTCGAATTCAAAACATAAGAGAATATGCCATAGCCGGCGGAAAAGCCGCTTGTATATACATTTTCAATGTTTGTTGCGCTACCGGTTTCAGTTCCCACCGTAGAGCATAATATGCCGCTGCCACTATTATAAACAGTGGCATTTTCCACACCGAGATTTTTGATGATAGCGCTTCTGATGTCGGCAAATAGTCCGCAATTACTCTTATACCACAAATAATTCAGCGGTCTTACATCAAACCACGAGTAGCGAAGCGCATCCGAAAAAACGCACATATTTTTAATCTTATGATTGTTGCCGTCAAAAATCCCCTTAAACGGATGAATCGTGTAAGCATAACCGAGCCCTATCATATTTTCGGTTTCTTCCTGATACACAATGGAAATCCAGTCTCTGCCTTCCAAATCAATGTCCTTGATTAACTTGTAATACTTTCCGTTTGTCGGAACGCCGTTTCTTGTATCCAAAGCGAGTTTACTTAATTGCTCGGCAGTAGCGATAAGATAGGGATGCTCTTTTGTGCCGTTGCCGCCGGCGAAACTGCTTGCCGCAACATCAATCCACACCTCTTTTTTTTCGCAAAACACTGTAACAGAGCAACTTTTCCCCGTTTTGGTAGTCAGTGTAATCGTCGCCTCGCCGCTTCCCTTGGGTGCGATATGCCTTCCCTCAAAGTCTGCCACGGCGGCGTTAGTAGTGCTCACATTAAAAGTGGCATCGCTTAAAAACCGATTGTTAGCGGAATCGTAGTGAATACCGGCTTTTAAAAAATAACCGGTTGCTTTTGAAAAGGCAGTCAGGTGCACCTCTTTATCCTCAAGTGTAATATCACTCGGATAGTTTTCATCACCGAAAAGCATACCGAAGTTTAAAATACCGGCACCGCTGTACTTATCCCAGCCCACAGTCAACATATCGGTTGCCGTATTCTTTATTTGTTGCTCCACTTGTGCAGGCGTAAGAGCAGATGTATTGGTCAACAGCATTGCCGCCGCTGCCGAAACGAAGGGACACGCCATACTCGTTCCGCTCATCTTTTCATAGGCATTGCCCGGTACGGACGACATAATGTTTTCCCCCGGTGCCGCCACATCCACACTGTCGCCGAAGTTCGAAAACACGCTCATGGAATAACCGAGCGTTTCTACCGATGCGACCGTGATGCACTCTTTGACACCTGCGGGCGCATAATTTTTTGTGTCGCCGTAATTATTGCCGGCAGCACACACCACGCAAACACCGGCTTGATATGCCCTTTTGACGGCAAGCGCCATCGGGTCATTCGCCATATCATCCGTCAGCCCGCCAAGACTGATACTGATAATATCGGCACCGCTTTCCACTGCACGGTCTACACCGGCTGCCACGGAAAGACTTGTTCCGGAGCCATCGCTACCGAGCACCTTTATCGGCATTATTTTTACATTATCCGGTGTATTATCCACCACAATGCCGGCACAGTGTGTACCGTGCCCGTGGTCATCCTTGGCGGTGCTGTTTTTTGTGTAAACATTATACCCGCTCACACATCTGTCTTGCAGCATTTCGTGCTGTGTATCCACACCTGTGTCAACAACGGCAACCGTTACCGGCGTATTCTTTCCCTGCTCGGCAAGGTATGCTTTGTACCTGTCGCTTTGCACCTGCCTCGCACCGTCACGCTCGGACAGGAAAGAAGAAACCGTCACAACCGAATCGCACACCACATATTGCACGCCGCTTTGCTGTTCGATTTTTTCCTTGGCGCGCATGGTATCCTGCTCGGTAGCGAACTGCAGCACGCTGTAGCCGTCCGTTCGCTTGAGCACCTTCTTTGCACCGAAATTCCCTCGTAATGCACCCTTTGTTTGCACAATTAGACGCTTGGACTGATACGGCGCTGTGACGGTGATTTTGCCGTCTTTATATGCAAAATCAAGACAGAAATTTCCCTTTGCCTGCTCTTCGTTCATATATGCAGCCGGTAATTCCAGAACATCGGAATCGCTCTCTACTGTGAGTACGCCGCCCTCATTGGTGATAATCTCGCCGTCTTCAACCAGGTCTCTATCGGTAAAGCAATATTTCTCACCGTTAACGCTTACCTCTGCAGTTTGTTCATCAAAAGCCGCCTGTTCACCCATCGCCTCTAAAACTGCCTCTACAGGCACAACGGGTTCCGGCGTTGTCACATATGAATAATCAATGCCGTATTCTCCGAGTGAAATTTCCTCCTGCTCATCGCGTTGAATTGTGTTGTTTTGCACATCAACGGTTATTTGTCCGAAATAATCTTCGTTATTTGAGCGGAGCAAGTCGGAAAGTTGCGTGGAAAAAGCATCACCCTCCAATGTGCCTGAACTTGTTATGCTCGCGGCAAAAGAAAAGCCTTCTCCGGCACATAGAATACCGAGAAATATACTCAAACACAAAAGAATGCTCAAACTCTTTTGACACAATCCACGCAACATTTGCATTACCTCTTAAATAATATTTATTAATCGATTATAGTATAAAAAATAAAAACTGTCAATGTTAGGTGAACAAGGTGGCAACGCGGAGCGTTGCATTTAAAAAAGCGCGCCGCCTCAATTTTTTGCTGACTTCCGGCTGCCGAGTGCTGATTGCTGACTGCAAGAGGCTGTCTCAACAAAATTTGTTGAGACAGCCTCTTATACATATTTCTCAAAAAATGCTTTTATCTGCTCTTCGGAGAAAAAGCCGTTAAAAATTTCACCCTCCGCTATTTCCGCCTGCGGCGCGCTCTGCTGTAATCCGGCTACCGCTTTGCCAAAGCCGCTGCCGCCGCTTGTGGCAAAGAGCACAATTTTTTTGCCGGCAAAATCGTGAATTTCCAAAAAGGAGTTAATCACAGTCGGCGCAACATACCACCAAATCGGAAACCCGATAAAAATCACATCATAAGGCGCAATGTGTATATCATCCGTTACAATCGCCGGATGCGGTAGCCCGACGGGAGTCGAACCCGAACAGCCTCTCGCTTGAACTTTTTGGCTAATTCTACCGCATTTTCGTTGATTGGCGTCAGCCAAACTGCCTCAA
>CADBJA010000039.1 GCA_902794945.1 Oscillospiraceae bacterium | reverse complement strand
CCTTGTCTTTGGCTAACAGTTCCTACTGCCAAGTCTGTAGCGGACTTTCACCGCCGAGTAAATACGCATGCCAAGCGCACTTGAGAAAAAAACGGACTAACGAAAGTTAGTCCGTTTTTTCTTTCTCGAAAAAACTTTGAATTTCGTGCAATAGTTACAAAGGATTTTTTAAAAACAGCAATTTACTATACTTTCAACTCACCTTTCCAGGTAGTTTTTTTGTTGTTTTTGTGCAAATTACTATTTGAAATCATTAAAAAAGGACAAGAATGGCTCAAAATTTTTCAAAGCATTTCGTTATAGGATATTGGAGGCTGGCAGAGATGTCAAATTCAACCCTCCGAGATAGGAGGTTTCCTATGAAAGTAGATGTCAATTGTTCTATAAGCAAAGAACAGGCAAATCAATTTGCAATGACAATTTACGATGAAATGGCAAAGTATTTGTAACTTTAATTTCATATTTAATAATTAAAGCAGAGTTAAAAGGGACAATGACAGTTTTATTATCAAACTTAAAGGAAGAAGCAGAAGCAATGGGCATTGATACAAGAGGCAATCAGTTTCCAAAGTATCCTAACAAATTATCCATGAGAATTAATGAGATTAAACGAAATTTGGTTGAGGAAGGTATCAGTATTGATAAAAGCAGAAATGGCGAGAAAAGGAAGATACACATAATTAATCATAATTTCAAAACCATTTCTATTCCTATGGTCAACATCCCAATGATTAGAAAGGAGGAAAAAGATGAAACAGATAAAACAACAATCCGAATTTTATCTAATGACGGAATGACGCTCATGACGATAGAAATTAAATTAAAAAACCTTTCCGTCGTTTAGCGGAAAGGTCAAGGGTTGATAGTATTATTCAATACCAAGTAAGATGTTTACTGACTTTTGCAGTTCAGGATTTGTACGATACGCTGTTATGACTCTTCTTTCTTGCTCTGAAAGCGTGTCTGTGTCCAAATGAACATCAAGTAATTCACTCGGCGAAACACTCAAAGCCAAGCAGATATCGGCAAGAATATCGGCATTAGGTCTATTTATACCTTGTTCCCAATTGGAAAGCCTGTTGTTGCTGATGTGGATAGAATCAGCAAGTTCCTTTTGTGAAATACCACGAAGTTCACGGTATTTACGAATTCTTGCTCCGATAAGATACTTTTTCGCTTGTTTCAAAATTATCACCTCTTATTTGATTATACACAGTAAATATTAAAAATCAATAAATATATCAATAATTTCTGTATTTAAATATTGACAATACAGGAAATATTAACTATAATTAATATTGATACAGAAATTCTGTAAAGGAGTGATGCGAACATTATGTATGTCTATGAAAAGGTCAGGGAATACATAGACAAAAACGGCTATAAGCAAAAAGTTATTGCGGAAAAGGCAGGTATTCCAAATGTGACCTTTAATGCAATGATGAACGGCAAGCGTACGATGTATGCAGAAGACTTAAGAGCGATTTGTATTGCTTTGAAAGTTAGTCCGGAAATTTTTATTAATGTGAAAAAAGGATAGGTAATAAATGAGTAAGTATTCTAAAGAAGAACAAGTAGCAATAGTTAAAACAGCAATGAATTTGCAAGCCACCATTGAAAGCGAACAGGCTCAAATCTCTAGTATTCAAAAAGAGAGTTTTAGATTGAAACCTGCTGAACCAACACATGAAAAAGCAAGAGCAGTCAATGTGAATTATCCTGTTGCACCTAAAACTAATTATTCTTTTACAGACCACATAAATAATGATACTTCTTTTTTGGGTAAAATGTTTACTACTAAAGGTCTTATTATTGATGGGATTATTTGTGTGTTAACTATGGGTCTAGCAATTCCTGTGTTTGCGATATTATTTATTGTTAAATTCTTTGAATATACAAGCAAAAGAAGTGAATTTAACAAACAACTTGCAAATACACCTGAATATTTACAGGCAAGAGCTGAAGCTGAAAAGGTAGCAAGAGATGAACAAGTAAGAAACCAACAACAATTAGATGAAAAGTATGCTGTTGAAATGTCTGAATATAACACTGCTTTAGCAAAATATAACACAGAGTTAAATGAGTGGGAATCAAAGAGGTCAATCAAACTTAGTATTTTAAATGAAGATTTATCTTTAAATAAGGAAGCACTTGCCGAGTTATATGATTCAACACTATTAATTCCTAAAAACAATAGGTCACTTAATCAATTAGTTTGGTTATATGATGATATGAGTTCTTCCGAGCATGACTTTGAACGGTCTCTTGATATGCTGAATGCAAATATGCAGTTAGCAAAATCAGAACAAATCAGTCAGCAAATGACCAACATGACAAGTGTTATGTATCAAGGGTTCTCGTCAACATTGGAAGCAATTGATTATGGCAACAGTGAACTTGATGAAATCAGAGGAACACTTGGAAAAGTCAGAAGAGATATGAACATAGCAAATGTTGGTGCTGCTGTGCAAAGAAGAAATTTGAGAAAAGAAGTCAAATCAACTAACAGCAAACTTGATGATATATTAAAAAAATAAAATCTCCTAATGACATTTACTTTATAAAGTCGATAATCAATTAAATAATGTGTATTTATTATTGATATACAAAAGGTTCACCAAAAACGAAAAGCACTCTTTTGAGTGTTTTTTCCTTTTTAGTAAGAGCAAAGAGGGAATCGAACCCGAGAGGGTCTGAAGATAATAATAATAATAACTCCACAATTAATGCAAATATTTAAATTATAATAAAATATTGAAATATATTTATATTTTTGTTATAATATTCTAAATATAATAGGGAGAGTATGTATGTTTTGTGTGATTGAAGGTTTGGATGGATGCGGCAAATCCACTCAGATTGAATTATTAGAGAAAGCACTGTGTAAACAAAATAAGTCATTCTTACATATTAAGTTGCCGGATTATGAAAGCCCTTCCAGTACACTCGTGAATATGTATCTTGCCGGTGAGTTCGGCTCTAATGCTACGGATGTAAATGTGTATGCCGCTTCTGCCTTTTATGCAGTAGACCGTTATGCAAACTTTACTTTAAAATGGCGTGATGCGTATTTTGCAGGTACCGATATATTGGCAGACAGATATACCACTTCCAATGCCATTTACCAATTAGCAAAACTGCCCAAAGAGCAGTGGGATGCCTACCTTGATTGGTTAAGTGATTTCGAATATAACAAAATGGGTATTCCCGCACCCGATAAAGTGATTTATTTGGACATGCCTGTTGAAATCTCTCAAAAACTAATGAGCAACCGTTATCATGGTGATGAGTCAAAAAAAGATGTGCACGAAAAAAATGTGGCATTTTTAAATCAGTGCAGGGAAGCGGCACTATATACTGCAAATAAATGGAATTGGATGATTATTCATTGTGATGCAGATGAGAAACCGCGTACGATAGAGGACATTCATTCTGAAATTATGAACGCATATTTTGCGTGAGTAGGAGTTATTATGATTTATGTGTTTTTAGCAGACGGCTTTGAAATTATTGAAGCATTGGCACCGGTTGATATGTTGCAACGGGCAAAATTAAATGTAAAAACCGTTGGGGTTACCGGTAAATCCGTGAAAAGTTCCGGCGGTATTGAAGTCACCGCAGATTTAGAATTAAACGATATTAAAACAGATGATTTGCAAATGATTATATTACCCGGTGGTATGCCCGGCACATTAAATTTAGAAGCGAACGAAACCGTTCAACAGTACATTGATTATTGTGTTCAAAATAATCTGTATATTGCCTCTATTTGCGCGGCACCGTCAATTTTGGCGCATAAGGGATTGTTGAAGGGTAAAACCGCCACTTGTTTCCCGTCATTTGCCGATGATTTAAAAGAAGCAAATTATGTGGCAGGCGGTGTGAGGACTGACGGCAAGTTTATTACTGCTGCAGGAGCCGGTGTTTGTATTGATTTCGGCTTAAAATGTGTAGAAGTTTTAAGTGATATACAAACGGCACAAAGCATAAAAAAAGCAATTCAAGCTTAACAATAGCGGAGGAAAGCAATGTCCAATTATCATGATTATGACGATTTATTTGCATCATACGAGCGTCGTTCCAATGCAAATAGAGAAGAACATCATTCCGATGCTGCCGAAAGACCCCGTTCTTCCGGCTATACTTCGTCATCTTCTTATAAAAAAGAAAAACCTTCTCACGGTTTGGATTCTGTCAAGAAAAAAGCAGGCAATCTTGCGAGAAACGCAAAAGAGAGAATTCCGAAAAACAAAAATCCGGAAAAATCTCAAAAAAGATATTACGGGGAACAATCATACACCCCGGAATCTAAAAAAAGAGTCAAAAAAGCCGCTACGGATGAAAATGCCGCTACGGTCAAGTTCAATTATCGCTCTACACAACAACCTGTTTCTTCAACCCCGCAATCAAGTGCCGAAAGACCGAAGGATTTTGCTCACGCTACAAAAGATGATTATCGCAGAAAGTATGATAAATTAGCAGATAATCGTTCTCACAAAAGAAAGAGCGGCGCAAAAACTACCGCCGTGACCACCGAAAAAGGCGCCAAACTGAAAACCGGCTCTTTTAAAAAAACATTTATCTTTTTAATTATTGTGGTGGTTGCGACCGCGCTATGCACTTTTATTTCCATTTCTTGCGTGAACGATGTGTTGGCGATTAACCGTCACAGCGATAAAGCGGTCACAATTACCATAGATAAACAGGTAGATACAAAAACCGTTATTAAAATGCTCAAAAAGAATGATTTAATACAAAATGAATTGTTCTGTAATCTGTTTGCCAAGTTTAAAGGATATTCCGACAACTATGAAACCGGTGTGTTCTATTTGAAAAAAGATATGGGCATTGAGGGTATGATTTTGGCACTCAAAGCAACCAACCAAACCGAGGAAACCATCAGTATTATGTTCCCCGAAGGGTACAGTGTGATTGATATTGCCAAAAAACTCGAAGCAAATGATGTTTGCAAAGCGAAAAACTTTATTGATACCCTCGAAAACTACAATTTTGATTATGAATTTTTACCGAAGAGTCTCAAAGCTGATAAACGCAAATATCAGTATTTAGAAGGGTATTTATTCCCGGCAACCTACGAGTTTTACATCGGTGAAAGCCCTTCAAGTGTCATTAAGAAAATGTTGGATGCGTTTAAAGTGCATTACCTCGAAAACGGGTTCAAAGAAAAAGCCGAGAAACTCGGTATGTCTACCGATGAAATTGTGACTATGGCTTCTATTATACAAAGGGAAGCCGCCAATTCCGAACAAATGGCGGATATCGCTTCCGTACTTTTAAACCGTTTAAATGACAGTGGCACATTCCCGCGGTTGGAATGTGACTCTACCACGGATTTCTTAAATAAAGATGTGAAAGAATTTTTAAAGATTTATCCCGATAAAGGCACTATTGATTATTATGCCTTGTATTACAATACTTACAACAATTCTTTTGAAGGATTGCCTGCCGGTGCCATTTGTAATCCGGGTAATGATGCGATTAAAGCGGTTTTGAATATGACCCCGTCGCAATATTACTATTTCTGTCATGATTCAGATGGCGAAATACACTTAGCAACCACACTTTCCGAATTTGAATATATTAAGAGTCAATATGGAGTTAATACCGAATCATAAAATCGAATTACTTTCTCCGTGCGGAGATTATGAGCGTTTAGCGTTAGCGTTACAGTATGGAGCAGATGCCGTCTATTTAGGCGGCAATGCTTTTACGATGCGTGCAGCGCCCAAAAACTTTAGTGATGAAGAACTCGCAAACGGTGTTGCGCTTGCTCACGCTGCGGGCAAAAAAGTATACTTAACCGTAAATGTGTACGCACATTCCGCCTCACTTAAATATTTACCCGATTTTTTGGCAAAGGCGCGTGATATTGGTGTTGATGCCTTTATTATAGCCGATTTGGGTATTTTAAAAATTGCAAAAGAAGTGGCACCTGATGTGGATATTCATATTTCCACCCAAGCCGGTGTCACGAATTATGAATCTGCCCGCTTTTATTATGATTTGGGGGCAAAGCGTATTGTTCCCGCGCGTGAATTGTCATTAGAAGAAATTGCCCAAATCCGTGCCAAAACCGAAAAGGACCTTGAAATAGAATGCTTTGTTCACGGGGCGATGTGTATGTCCGTTTCCGGCAGATGTTTATTATCAAGTTTTATGGTGGGTAGAGATGCCAACCTCGGTATGTGTGCGCAACCTTGCCGGTGGCAATTTGATATGACAGATATCACCAGAGCCGGTATTAAATACCCTGTAATGGAGGACCAATACGGCACCTATTTTATGAATAGCCGTGATATGTGTATGATTGAGCATATTCCCGCCTTAATTGCAGCAGGGATAGATAGTTTTAAAATTGAAGGCAGAGCCAAATCCGCTTATTATACTGCGGTAGTAACCAATGCATACAGGCAGGCGCTTGACGGGTTTTACCAAAATCCGTCAACCGATTATCTTCCCGCACCGTGGATTTTAGAGGAAATGGAAAAAGTGAGCCACCGTGAGTATTCCACCGGCTTTTACTTTCGGCATCCCGATAAGGACGGTAATACCGATTATAACGGCGGTTATATCAATACATGGGATGTGGTTGCTTTTGTCAGCGAGGCGAATGGCGAGGTGCTCACACTTTCGCAGCGCAACAAATTCAACCCGGGTGATACCCTTGAAATCGTACAGCCGCACCGGCAACCGGTTTCTTTTTCAAGTAATACATTGTTTGATGAAAATATGAAACCGATTGAGTCGGCAAATCACGCGATGATGACGGTAAAAATTAAAACCGACAGGATTTTTGAACCCGGATCTATTGTGCGCAAAAAATCAAAGTGATTGTAAAATAACTAACGATTTTTTCGTTAGTTTTTTTATATATCTTATAAAATTACATATAATAACTGCGGTGATTATATGTTAAAAAGATACCGCATCATAGCGATTATTCTCATGATTTCCATTCTCGGTATTGATGTCAGATTATTTTATTTGTCTTATTATCAAAATAAGTCAGTATCTGCCGAAAGAAGCGCATCGGTTGAAACCTACGGTACCGGCAGAGCATTGATTTTAGATACGCATATGAAGCCCTTAGTGGAATATGAAAGTCGAAAAGTGACTGCGGTATCTAATCCCTCTTATGTGTTCTCTGTCCCGAGAAGGTATAGCGATACACAACTGTGCCCGCATATCATCGGTTATACCGATTACTCTCACGCCGGGGTGAGCGGAATTGAAAAAGATTATAATGCTTTTTTAAAGTCCATCCCTAATCAAATTACACTGAAAACCTATTACGATGCTGCGGGCAACAGACTGCTCGGTAAGGGAACCGTTAAAGATACATCACGGCAGTGCACTGACAGCGGCGTATGCCTTACAATAGAGAAAGACATACAAACCATTGTGCAATCATCCGCCAAAAGTATCGGTAAAGGCGCCGTGATTGTGATGAATGCTGACAGCGGTGCCATTTGCGCCCTTGCTTCCTTACCGGATTTTAACCCGAATGCGGTTGAAAAATATGTGAATGATGAAATCAATCGACCGTTAGTGAATAGAGCGTTGTTGCGATATAATGTGGGTTCTGTTTTTAAAGTTGTTGTATGCCTTGCCGCTTTGGAACAGGGAATCACCGAACAAATGCAGTTTTACTGCAAAGGGTATACCGCATGTGGCGGTGTTACCTTTCACTGCCACAAGGAAGACGGACACGGAACACTAAATATGCGCGAGGCATTAGCGGTATCTTGCAACACCTATTTTATTGAACTTGCCCGTAAGGTGGGGTATCAAAAAATATGCGAAATATGTAAACGGCTCGGCATAGAAAGCCAAATAACGCTCTCACCGTCTTTAGCAGCACAAGCGGGTGTGTTACCTTCCGAAAAGAATTTGCATTCACCCGCAGCCCTGGCAAATTTCAGTTTCGGGCAAGGGGAATTGATGTGCTCGCCGCTATGGCTCGGCACATTGTATAGTGCCATATTTAACGGCGGTTATTATGTAACACCGCAATTGGTAAAAGGCACTGCGGTAAACGGCCGTTTGCAAGAAGAAGGCGAACCCACACAAAAAAAGAGAGTTATTCAATCACAATATGCCTATGCGGTGTTAAAAATGTTGCGCTATACCGTTATACACGGTACCGGGCAACAGGCAAATAACGAAAAATACGCAGTGGCGGGCAAAACCGCTACGGCACAAACCGGTTATTTTGAAGGGAATAATGAAAAATTAATATCTTACTTTATAGGACTAACTGCTATTAAAGGCGATATGTATACCATTGTTGTGATGTGTGAAGGCGGCACATCCGGTTCGCTGGATTGTGTACCGGTTTTTAAAGAGATTTGTGATAAAATATACGCTTTAAAAGAAAAGCAGCGCTAATACACGCTGCTTTTGTTCTACTCTTTTATGCGCTTGAGTGCATATTTTTCTATTCTTGATACCTGTGCTTGCGAAATACCGATTTCTTCTGCCACTTCCGTTTGTGTTTTGCCTTGTAAAAAGCGCATATTGATGATTTGCTTTTCTCTTGCCGGCAGGTTTTTGAGTTGTTGTTTCAAGTTTAAAATATTGACCCAACTTTCATCCGTGTTTTTATCACCGATTTGGTCACAAACATAGATGGTATCACCGCCTTCGGAATATACCGGTTCATAAATGGAAATCGGGTCTACAATGGCTTCTAAAGCAATCACAACTTCTTCTTTACCCACTTTCATTTGTTTTGCAATTTCATCAATTGTGGGTTCTCTGTTCAGTTTGTTTTGCAATACTTCTTTTGCCTGCATTGCTTTATATGCCGTATCGCGCAAAGAACGGCTCACACGAATCGGATTATTATCTCTTAAAAATCGCCTAACCTCACCGATAATCATACTCACGGCATAGGTTGAAAATTTGAAATTTAAATCAATATTAAAATTATCAATCGCTTTTATTAATCCGATACAGCCCACTTGAAACAAGTCATCCATCGTTTCGCCTCTGCCGGAAAAGCGTTGAATGACGCTTAAAACAAGTTTTAAATTGCCGTTAATCAATGTTTCGCGGGCATTTTTATTACCGCTTCTCATTTGCTTGAACAGTTCAATTTTTTGCTTTTCTGTCAATACTTTTAAATTTGCCGTGTTGATACCGCAAATTTCAACTTTATTATACATAATTATCACTCCATTAAAAGTATTGTCAATATCACCTTTAAACATTCACATATATTTATCACTTTCGGAATACAATTTCTTTGAGGTGATAAATGTGATTTGTTCCATTATGGACTTGCTTGAAAAAGCCGTTATTAATGCCGCAACAGGGGAGAGAATCGGTGCTTTGTGTGATGTGGAATTAGATACCGAAAACGCCTGTTTATCGGCGTTGATTGTGCAAGTAAAATCAAAAAACGGTTCCATCCTCGCTAAATGCGATAAGGTACGCGTGGAGTGGTGTAATATTCAGGTGATTGGCAAAGATGCCATACTTGTGGATTGCTCTTGTGAATTAAAGAAAGTGCAGCCCGAAAAAAGCCTTTTGGATAAATTGTGGAATTAATAAAAGGCTCTTTTCCTAAAACCGTGAAATTAGAAAAATAATACAACACAAAAATTATAATTGGGTGTTTTCTTTGCAAGCAGATGAGTGGCAGAAGCACACAGGACAAATTTTCAACAGCAAAGCGTTTGAAAATTCTGTGTGCTTCGGAAAGTTTCGGGGGTTTCCAAAGGGGTATTAGAGATGTTAGTATAGATTTTATTT
>CADBJA010000038.1 GCA_902794945.1 Oscillospiraceae bacterium | reverse complement strand
AGAGGGAGGCTTAAAAAGTGCGTATCTACACGGTTTTTTAATACTTATACTTTTATGTATATTAACCCACCGTTTCATTAGAGCGAAGCGGAACGGGTGAGGGTGTCCCTCCAACCACTCTTCTCTCTTCTCTTTTCTCTCTTCTCTAAAAAAACGGCGCGTAAAGCGCCGTTTTTTAATGTTTCCCAAACTGTTTTTTCATTCTTAATTCTTTGGAGAGTATGCGTTTTCTGAGGCGAATGGATGCGGGTGTAACCTCCATCAATTCATCATCATTAATAAACTCCATACTCTGCTCAAGCGAGAGTATGCGCGGCGGCACTAAGCGCAGCGCCTCATCACTGCCCGAAGCACGGGTATTGGTAACATGCTTTTTCTTGCACACATTACAGGTGATGTCATCACTTTTAGAGCATTCGCCCACAATCATCCCTTCGTACACGGGCACGCCGGGACCGATAAACAACTCGCCTCTATCCTGCGTATTCCAAAGTCCGTAACCGGTGGTTTCGCCGGTTTCAAACGAGATAATGGAGCCGCGCTTGCGCTGTTCAATGTCGCCTTTATATGTATCATACCCGTCAAAAAGTTGGTTCATAATGCCGTTGCCGTTGGTATCGGTCAAAAATTCGCTGCGGTAGCCGATTAACCCGCGAGAGGGAATGCGAAATTCAATATGAGTCGCGCCGCCCTCGCGCACATCCATATTCACAAGTTCGCCTTTACGGCTGCCGAGTTTTGACATCACCGCGCCGGTATAATCCTCCGGCACTTCTACAATGAGCAGTTCCATCGGCTCCAAAGTTTCGCCGTTTTTGCCCTTTTTGAGAATCACTTTCGGGCGGGATACCTGAAATTCGTAGCCCTCACGGCGCATGGTTTCAATTAAAATAGAAAGTGACAATTCGCCTCTGCCGGATACTTTAAAAGTATCGGTAGAATCGGTTTCTTCCACGCGCATAGATACATTCGTTTCTACCTCTTTAAAGAGCCTGTCGCGCAGGTTGCGGGAAGTCACATACTTACCCTCTTTACCGGCAAAGGGTGAATCGTTGACAATAAAGTTCATCGCAATCGTCGGCTCATCAATCTTCACAAACGGCAGTGCCTCTACACAGTTCGGGTCGCACGCCGTTTCACCGATATTTAAATCCGCAATGCCGGACACGGCAATCAAATCACCGAATGAGGCACTCTCTACCTCTACCCGCTTTAAGCCCTCGAACTGGTAGAGTTTGGAGATTTTGACCGTTTCTTCACTGCCGTCACGCCGGCAAAGCACTGCCGGTTGCCCGCCTTTAAAGGTGCCGCGCTCCACTCTGCCCACACCGATTCTGCCCACATAATCATCATACTCAATGTTCGAGAACAGAATTTGGAACGGACCGTCGGTGTCGCCCTCGGGCGCCGGAATCTCTTTTAAAATCGCATCTAAAAGCGGCTTCATATCCCCCGCGCGGTTGTCGGGGTCTAAAGAAGAGTAGCCGTCCCTTGACGAAGCGTACACCACCGGAAAATCAATTTGGTCATCATCGGCACCGAGCTCAATAAACAAATCGAGCACTTCATCGACCACCTCAAGCGGTCTTGCGCCATCACGGTCTACTTTGTTGACAACCACGAGCACTTTTTTGCCGAGCCCGAGCGCTTTTTTGAGCACAAAGCGGGTTTGCGGCATACAGCCCTCAAAGGCATCTACGAGTAGCAGTACCCCGTCTACCATCATCAAAATACGCTCGACTTCGCCGCCGAAATCGGCGTGACCGGGTGTGTCTACAATATTAATTTTGGTGTCGCCATACTGTATGGCGGTGGTTTTAGACATAATGGTAATGCCTCTCTCGCGCTCCAAGTCGTTAGAGTCCATCACCCTGTCTTGTACCTGCTCATTGGTGCGGAAGGTACCGCTTTGCCGGAGCAGTTGGTCGACCAAGGTCGTTTTGCCGTGGTCAACATGTGCTATAATCGCAATATTTCTTAAATTTTCTCTTTTTGCCATCGAAATATTTACCCCTTTTAACACGCGCTCTTCCGAGCGCAGATTTTTTATTTATCAGCCTTTTTGTGCTTTGCTTTTTTCACTTTCTTTTGGTATTCGGGTGCGCCGTCGGACTGTGCAAAGCGCTTTCTGAAAATGAAGAACACGGTGTTCACCGCAAACAGCACGCCGAAACTGACCATGCCCACATAGGCGCCGGCAGCAATGCCCATTTTGTTGACAGTGGCAAAGGCACCGATGAGCGAACCCAAAATATTATCGGACTCCGCTGCCACAAGGGAAGTGATTGCCGTGGTCGGAATGGTGCCGTTTACAAAAGCATTGCCGATTCTTAAAAAGCAGACCACCGCTGCAATGTAAGCAGCAAAGCCCACCCCTGCCACTATCATTCTTGCAAGGTAAGGCACATTCACAAAACCGAGAATGAGAATGAGCAACAGACATAACAACATCAGCACAAAAAAGGTGACTGCCAAAATCGCTTCATCCCGAAAACCGTAGGTTGCCAAATTATCCAGCAAACTGACATCGGCATTCGGGTCAAAACTGTCTAAAAATTTAAACATATCCACAATGTTGTAACTTGCACCCGTCAGCATCGTGGAATAGCCGATAATCGGCATAAACAGTGCCACCACGCCGATGAGTGTAAAAAATACATTGGTGACTTTATTGGTTAGTTTCATTTCTTTTTCCCCCAGGATGAATTGAGTTGCACCGTGCGGTTAATGACCGGGTGGTCGGGTGTAGAGTATTTATCTACACAATAGTAGCCTTGGCGCATAAATTGGAAAGTATCCAGCGGTTGAATGCCTTTTAAAGAGCCTTCTAACAGGCAACCTTTAATGATTTGCAAACTCTCTTCATTGAGATTTTGCTCAAAATCACCCTGCGACTCGTCGGACGGGTTTTCGGCTTTAAACAGCCTGTCATAATTTCTGATTTCCGCCTCAAAGCAGTCACCGGCGCTCACCCAGTGTACGGTACCGCGCACTTTTCTACCATCGGGTGAATTGCCGCCCTTTGAAAGCGGGTCATAGGTGCAGTGTACACAGATCACCTCACCGTTTTCATCGGTATCATAGCCCACACACTTTAAGAAATAGGCACTCTTAAAGCGCACTTCGTTGCCCGGGAACAGGCGGAAGTACTTGCGCGGCGGGTCTACCATAAAATCTTCTTTTTCAATGTATAACTCGCGGGAGAATTTCACCGTTCTCGTACCCATTTCGGGGTGATTCGGGTGATTTTCAATCTCAATTTCTTCCTCTTTGCCCTCCGGGTAATTGTCAATCACCAATTTCAGCGGGTGCAACACTGCCATGGCGCGCGGCGCGGTTTCGTTGAGTTCATCTCTCACGCAACTTTCAAGCATCGCAAAATCCACCACGCTATACGCTTTCGACACACCAATCATATCGCAGAAATTACGGATTGCCGCTGCCGGATAGCCGCGGCGGCGCATCCCGCCGATGGTTGCCATACGGGGGTCATCCCACCCGTCTACAATGCCTTCTTTCACAAGGCGCAGGCACTTTCTTTTGCTCGTGAGCGTATAGTTTAAGTTTAAGCGCGCAAACTCAATCTGGCGCGAGGGCTTCTCGAAACCGAGTTCGCGCAAGAACCAATCATACAACGGTCTGTGGTTTTCAAACTCGAGCGAGCACAGCGAGTGGGTCACGCCCTCTCTGGTGTCGGACAACGGGTGTGCAAAATCATACATCGGGTACACACACCATTTGTCACCCGTGCGGTGGTGGTGCGCAAACATAATGCGGTAAATAATCGGGTCGCGCATATTCATATTCGGGCTTGCCATATCAATTTTGGCACGCAGTACCATACTGCCCTCGGGGTGTTTGCCCTCGGTCATTTCGGCAAACAGGCGCAGGTTTTCTTCCACGCTTCTCTCCCTATAGGGGCTGTTTTTGCCCGGCACATCAAAGGTGCCGCGGTACTCCCTTTGCTGCTCGGGTGTGAGTTCGCACACATAGGCTTTGCCCATTTCAATTAATTTAATGGCGCACGCATGCAAAAAATCAAAATAATCCGATGCAAAGTACACATTATCGTAATCGAAACCGAGCCATTTAATATCTTCTTCAATCGCTTCTACATACTCGGTATCCTCTTTGGTGGGGTTGGTATCATCAAAGCGCAGGTTACAAATGCCTTTATACTTATTTTTTACACCGAAGTTAATGCAAATTGCCTTTGCGTGGCCGATGTGCAAATAGCCGTTCGGCTCGGGCGGAAAACGGGTTTGCACCCTGTCATACACACCCTCTTTTAAATCTTCATCAATAAAATCGTGAATAAAGTTGGATTTGTTTTCTTCTTCTGTTAATATTTCTTCTCTCTCGCTCATAATGCCTCCCCTTATGCAAGATTTTCGATACATTCTTCTAACCGCCTGCCGACTTCTTCCTCACCCAAAAGTGCGAGAATGGAGCACAAATCAGGGGTGTTTCTTCTGCCGGTCACCGCGATGCGAATCACGCCCGACACATCGCCCACATGCCCTTTAAAGGCATCGGGATTTTGCTTATATTCTTTCACATTCGGTGTAAAGCCCAGCGGTGCGCACAAATCTTTGATTTTTTGGAACCACACATCTTTTTCATCCCCTGCCGCATACACCGCTTTGTAGGCTTTTAAGATTGCCGCGGCATCTGCTTTTGTGATATTTTCGGGCATTTCGAATGTATTTTTATAGTAATCGGTAAAGAGGTACGCGTAATACTCTTTGACTTCGCTCCATTTTGCAATGTCTTTACGCGGCTTTTTGCCGGTACGGTCAATGTTAAACATTTTTACGGCAAAATCTTTGTCTGCCGCCAAGTGCGCGTAAAAATCGCTGTCGTTCTCTTTCGCCCACGCGAGCACATCTGCATACACCTTTTCGGCAGAGAAACGGCAAATCACATTTTTGGAAACATCGTTAAGTTTTGCCAAATCAAACAGTGCGCCGGAGGCACTCATTTTCTTCAAATTGAAGGGGAATGCCTCAAGCGGTGCATCCGCATTTGCGCGGCGCCAATCTTCAAAATTGGAATTGGCAAGAGTGAGCAGGTATTCGTTCACACTCTCGGCAGGATAGCCGACTTCGGAATAGTATGTCACTGCCGCTTCGGGGTCTTTACGCTTTGAGAGTTTGCGCTTGCCTGTCACATTGCCCGCCTCGTCCGTTTCCTCTTTCATAATGGGCGCAATATGCGCATATTTCGGCGCTTTAAAGCCGCACGCGGCAAACAGTTCAATATGAATCGGTACGGAGGCAATCCATTCGTCGCCTCTGACAATATGGGTGCTGTGCATCAAGTGGTCATCCACACAGTGGGCAAAGTGATAAGTAGGAATCCCGTCTTGCTTCAAAAGCACAATATCGAGCACATTGGCAGGCATTTCAATTTTACCGCGAATAAAATCGCTAATCGTGATTTTCTTTTGCATATCGCCCGCCGAGCGCAAGCGCAGTGTCCACGGTTTGCCGGCAGCAAGGTTTGCTTCAATCTGCTCAAGGGTCAGATTACGGCACTTTGCCCATTTGCCGAAATAGCCTTTGATGGGCTCATTCTCTTGCGCTTCACGAATAGCACCGATTTCATCCTCCGTGCAAAAACAGGGATACGCCAAGCCTTTTTTGACGAGTTCTTTTGCGAAGGTAGCGTAGATTTCGCGCCTTTCGCTTTGGCGGTAGGGACCATAAGCGCCCTTATCTTCACGCTCGCTGATTCTGCCTTCATCCGGCACTATGCCGAAGCGGGCAAGCCCGTCAATAATGCCGCTGATGCCGCCTTCTACTTCACGCTTTTTGTCGGTATCTTCAATTCTTAAATAGAACACGCCGCCCGAAGTGTGTGCGGTTTTTGCCGCCACCATTGCCGCAAATAAGCCGCCTAAGTGTAAAAAACCTGTCGGGCTCGGTGCAAAACGCGTTACCCTGGCACCCTCCGGCAAATCACGCGGAGGGTATTTTGCTTCAAAATAGTCCGGTGTTTTGTCGATTTCCGGAAACAAAATGTCTGCTAATTTTAAATAGTCCATCCTTTACCTCGATAAATATAAATCTGTACCCACAGGCTGAAAGCCCATAGATTTTAATACCTGTTTTTCGCCGATAACATAAGTGCGACAACAGCAGGCGTATTTTTTCTTTAATATCGCACTCGCCAGCGCACCGGCTGCCATTTGCGCATAGGTGTTTTTTGCCTCGGCACCGGTGGTGTAAATGCCGATTTCCACCATCCTGCCGGCTTTTTCTTCCACAATCGCCTGGGCGAGAATATCACCTGCACTGTCGCGCACCAAAAAAGCGCCGTACTCTTTGATGGATTTTACGATACTCTCTTTACTGTGCTTTTTGATGGCAGGCGCTTTCGTTTCGCACAAAGCGAGTATATTTCCCGCATCTGCCACGTGCGCCGGCACTGCCAAATTCTCTTCAAACTCCGGCTCACGGAAGGAACGGGTGTTTGCCAAAAACACACCCAACTCTTTTTTGGTTCTAAAAAGGGTGTGGCGCATAAAATCACGCACCTTTTTTTCTTCCCCCGTGACCGAAGCGTAGCCGATAAAATTATCACGCAAGTACACATAAATATCCATAATATCCACTTCGTTTGAGGTGGAAAAGACGGTCACATCACCGTCTGCCACGGAAAACACATATTTAATTTCACCATCCGCCCAAAAATCGGCGTACACATACAGCTCATCACTCTCTAATCCGTATTTGTTGATTTTGGAACAAATGCCGATAGAGTTGACCAATACACTGCGCAAATAGATACCGACCGCCTCGCGGTCTTTGTTCATCACTCGTGTTATCATTTAAGCCCTTCCAAATACTTTTTCAAAATCTCGATGTTGATTTTGTTTACTTCTTTTTCAAACTCTTCATAACTGACCGATGCCGCTTCATCACCATTATCGGAAATGGAGCGCAAAATCACAAACGGCACCTCATTGGCACACGCCGTGTGGGCAATGGAGCCGCCCTCCATTTCCACCGCATCGGCGTGAAAAACAGTTTTAATGTCTTCTTTTTTGACCGTGTCACACAAAAATTGATCGCCCGTTGCCACCACACCGATGCGTGTATGCACGCCGATGCTCTCGGCAATCGCGGCAATGGTTTCGGTGTTTTCTTTATCTGCATCAATATACACACGGTCAATCCCGTCCAAATACCCGCGCGCATCCGGCAGCGGACCGTAATCCAAATCGTGTTGCACCGCCTTGCTTGCCAACACGATGTCGCCCACACGAATGCCGTCACCCACGCCGGCGGCACAGCCGGTGTTGATGATGAGGGAAGGCTTGTACGCGTGAATCATATTTTGCGTGCACATACTGGCATTGACTTTGCCGATGCCGCTCTTTGCAACCACCACTTCTTTACCGAATAAAATGCCGTGGTAAAAATTGGTGGTGCCGATTTTTTGAATATCAAGTTCTTTCATTTGCGCTTTGAGGCCGTTGACTTCACTTGCCATCGCGCCGATAATACCTATCATGTTTTCTCCTTTCGTCGACAAATACAAATTTGCTTCGCAAATTTGTATTTGTCAGCTGTTAGCGAAAGGGCGACACATTCGCACTTGATTTTAATAGTTTAGATTATATCAAAATTCGGCTTAAATATGCGCAGAATAGATTAAATCTTTCTATCCATCGGGTGTGGGTGTCCCACCCTCTCGCTATCGGCTACCTACTAAATAGGAATTGGTCGAGGTCGTAAGGCCTCGTCAAATTCCTATTTGTCCGTCAACGCATTCACCACCTGTGCTGCGACGGGGAGTGCGACTTCCGAGCCGGAGCCGCCCTCTTCCACTATTACCGCAAACGCATAGGGGTACTCTTCATTATCTAAAAATCCGGCAAACCAGGCGTGCGGCGTTTTGTTCGGGTCGGTTTCTGCCGTGCCGGACTTGCCGCAGGGGTTTAAGCCTTCATTAAAATGCCAATCGCCGTATTGCGCCTCAAAATTGTTGCGCAACAAACTTTTCAGTTGTGCCGCCGTTTCGGGGCTGACCGCTCTTGCGCCTTTTTTGGCGCTGCCCGTTTCATTCACAAAGCCGGCAGCGGTGGTCACTTTTTGCACGAGGTAGGGCTCTATGGGCACACCGTCCCCCGCAATGGCACCCATAATGCGCATTTGCTCAAGGGGTGTGACCAATGTGGTTGACTGCCCGATACCTGCCCAACCGAGTTCGAGCGGGTCATCTTTTACGGTTTTTATCTCGGAAGTGTACACGCCCAACTTGCCGAGCGTGATTTTTTGATTATAACCGAAGTTTTCGGCGGTTTTTTGCAATTTAGAGGCGCCGACATCGTTCGCGATTTCGGCAAAAGCACTGTTACAACTTTTGGCGAGCGCCTCTTTCATTTTCAGCGACCCGTGCTCACTCATACACTTGACATCACCGTAAGAAGTGTGGTAAGCGCCGTCACAATAAAAATCTTTACTGTCGATTCCTTTTACATTATCGATTGCCGCCGCGGCGGTTATTACTTTAAAAGTAGAGCCGGGGGGATACAAGCCCATGGTGACACGGTTGATATACACCCCGTCATAATACTCACTGTCGTTCACATTCTCCGGCACATTTTCGGGGTCATAAGTCGGGGTGGAAACGCTCACAAGCATCTGTCCCGTTTTATAGTTATACACACAAACCGCGCCTTTTCTGCCGTCAAGCGCTTCATAGGCGGTTTTGCAGGCTTTCGCTTTTAATGTGAGGTTCACTTCACTGCCCTGCTCAAAGTTGGACAGTTCCCACACACCCATAATCCGGTTATAGCCCGATAGATTGGTGCGGTACTGATTTTGCACTGAGGAGGAGATAAACCCGTGGTTATCACCGACCACATGCAGCAGAGAACTTCTCACTTCGCTGTCTTCGTGGAAGGTACGCTTACCATCCGCCGTGGCGCATAAAATTTCACCGTCCGCATCCGTAATGTTGCCGGCGCCGATCAACGTGCCGTTGATATACAGATGGGAATTGCGCGTAGAGGTTGCCCAAGTGCCGCCCTGTGTGATAATGCTGAAAAGCAAAAACGCGGCACCTGCAAGGGAAAGCGCAATGAATATCCACATAATTTTTATTCTGTTTGATGCACTTTTCATTTTTTCTTAATCTCTCCGTAAGTGGTTAAATAAGTTCTCGAATCACTCGCTTTTAAGAACGCAAGCAACCCCCAACACGAAATCATAGACGAACCGCCTCTTGAAATAAACGGCAGGGTAACACCGGTAAAGGGAATGACATCCGTTACACCGAAAATATTGATACTCGCCTGGAATAAAAGCAGCCCTGCTGCCGCTGTGGCGGCAATGGAATAAAACGCCGAGCGGGAAGTGCGCGCATTGTTAATCGCATATACGGCAAACAGAACGAAGCACGCAAGAATTGCCATACCGGTAATGATGCCCATCTCTTCACACACCACACCGAAAATTAAGTCGGTGGATGAGAAAATAACTTTTCTCACATTGCCTTTGCCGAGCCCCAAGCCGAACAGTCCGCCCGAGGCGATGCCGATGAGCACCCTTGTTTGTTGGAATCCCTTGCCGTCAATCATATCATCATCCCACACATGGCGGTAGGTCGCAAGACGGTTTTTGACAGTTGTTTTAAACATCGCAATTAAAAATCCGCCAAGCCCTGCCGAAGCAATCGCGAGCGCAATGGTTCTGATATCGCCCGAGCGCATAAATGCGATGAGTAAGAAGGTTAAGAAGAAAATCACTGCCGTGCCGAAGTCTTTTAAAATAAAGAGCACGCCCACACACACGGCGGAAAAGCCGATGAACATATATAAGTTTTTGCTCGTTTGCAGTTTTTCGAGCGTTGCCGCGCCCA
>CADBJA010000037.1 GCA_902794945.1 Oscillospiraceae bacterium | reverse complement strand
TGGCATTTTTTGCCCTATTTTTGTCTTAAATTTGTAATCTTTTCACATTTTTGGTGGTTGACAAGACAAGGAAATGCTAAATTCTAAATGATAAATGCTAAATTATCAGCGTGCTTTGCACGCCGATTTTAAATTTATGTTGTTGTGGTGATAGTATGCCGGCAAAAAATAGTGGTTCCAATATATATAAGTATTATTATATTTCTATATATTTAAATGATTGACAAATATAATAGTCTAATGATACAATTATTTTGCCAAATAATCCAACTGAATTTTCTTTCAAAATCGAGGCATGCTATTTTTATCTCTTTAGATAAAAATGCAATGCTCTTACTCAGCATGTTCGATTTTGATGATGTGTTGGATTGTTTGGCGACAACCGAGCTTGCGTTTTTTTGGCGTACGGCTTGGCTGTACGCCATTTTTTACAGGAGGATTTATATTATGTCATTCATTGCACTGAAATGTCCAAGTTGCGGAGCAGATATCCGGTTAGACAGTACGAAAGAGTTTGGATTTTGTCAGTACTGCGGCACAAAAGTAATGCAAGACAAAATTGTAGTCGAACATAGGGGAAGTGTTCGTATTGACACATCTGAAGAATTAAAAAATCTATATGTTTTAGCAAGAAGAGCAAAAGAGAGTAACGATACCTTAAATGCTCAAAAGTATTACGAGCAGATTGTCGTGAAAGACCCGAAAAACTGGGAGGCAAGTTTTTATTCCATATATTATCAGGCAACAAATTGTGTGATTGCTAATATTGCTTCTGCCGCAATCAATGTAAGCAATAACCTTAATGCAACATTTCAATTAGTTAAAAACTATATAAATGATTCTGATGAACAAAGAAAGATTATTGGTGAAATTGTTTGCAAAATCATGGAACTTTCGGCAGCATTAATAGAAGGGGCTACAAATCATTTTAACAGTATCGACCCCGGCATACGCAAACAATATTTACAAGAGTTAAATCAGCGCAAAAGCGCCTGTATCAATCTTTGTTATGATTGCGGTAATTATATAGAAAGCATTTTCGGCGAATCTTATATTGATTTAGCCCTTACTGCTTGGAAATACGGTGTAGTTCAAAGTGGAAATCAAACAAAATCTAACCCTTACTGCAAAAAGATTAAACAGTATGACCCTGAATATAAAATAAAAAAATCGAATTTTGTGAAATTCGGATTGCCTGTGATTTGGTTTGTGTATTTCCTTGTTTCTCTGCTTGCTTTAGCAGGCTACATTGTTTGGAAAATAGTAAAAAAGAAAAAATCAAAACAATAAATTTTTTCACTGATACAGTGTAAAACTGTGACACTTGAGAGTCTTTAAATAAAGCGAAGCGGTACCGGAGTCCCCGAGAAATAATGCACAGCAAACTTTTTGGGAAAAGGACATACGATTCCCACATCGCACCGGTTTTGTCTTTTTTCGGGAGGGCACGCCGGACCCTCCCTTGCAAGTTGCGGTGTTTTTGCTTTCCAATGAGCATTGCTCGTCTCTACTTATGCCTTGTACCTTACAATCGAGCATGGGCAGAATCCATCCAAAATCTGAACACTGAAAACTGAAAGCTGAAAAAGAGTTGTCTCACGTGACAACTCTTTTTTCTACTTTTTCGCCGGGGCTTCAAGCACGGCATATAAACTCGTATCCGTGCCGAAAGTATCGGCATTATACAAATACAAAATATCGGTAATGTTTTCTTGTTTAATAATATTGCCGGCGTATTCATAATAATAGCGCGGGTCAATAATGGTAATCGAATCAAAATACGGCCATATGAACTGTGCAAATGCGTTAAAATAACTGTCTTTAAACACGAGCAAATTCCTGCCGGTTTGCGCCGAGGTGTTAATATCAATGCGCGGGTGGTTGCCGCCGAAGAATACCGTATACTTATCGTTATTTTGCAGCGCGTCCGTTTTGTAAATCGTGGCGGTTTTCTCACGCGTAGCCGCATACTCTACCGTATACACCACATCGGTTTTCGGCAAATATGCCTGCACGGTGTCTTTCGAACCGTTTTCTCCGCTTTTGGAAGCGAGTGTACCTTTAAAATCCTCTGCCACGGTGACAATTTCATAATCCTTTATCACCTTTTTGAGTTTCATCTCACCGCTTAACACATCAAACGCGGTTTTGGCACCGAGACTTGTCCAGTGGTGATCGGTTTTATAAAAGATGTATTCGCCGCTCTGTTTTTTTAAAGCATCGCTCACATCGACAAAGGTTTGTTTTTCAAGCCCCGATTGTATTTCTTTTAAAAACGCCGCCTGGTCGGGCACCGGTGCGCCCTTCGGCAGGTTTTCGGTTTGCACGGTAACGGCGTTTGGTACAATGCATACGAAAGAATTGACTTTCTTAAATTCTTTTTGAAACGCATTCATCGCCGCAAGATTCTTTGCAACCGCTTCTTTATTCGGCGCTTCGGGGTTTAAATACAACTGCCCTTTTTTGCCGAGGTACACACCGCCGTTTTGCTTTTGCCCCATGGCTTTTTTTACGGTTAAGTTTAACCCCGTCCACATATCTCTGCCGGCAAATTGGTCGTTGAAATAGGTAGACAAATTATCCGTAAAACTGCCGTCTGCCAGTGCAGAGAAACTGAATTTCGGGAATGACGCCAATTTACGGTTTTCCCGCGTGGAAAATTCCCTTGCCGGTCGAATGAGGGTATACAGCCCCAACACGATACACACACTCAAAAACACGGTGATGAAGGAAATGATGATTCTTTTTGTTGTTTTCTCTTTCATATTCCCTCCCTAAAATGCCGCATATAAGAATGAAGTATATGTATCACTGACCATCGCCGCGGTGCAAAGCAGGAACACCAGAATTTGTACCACTGCTTTAACGGGCATATAATACTTTAATTTTTTGCGCTTTAAGTTTGCTGCAATATTGCTTCCAATCGGCAGCGCACAAAAAGCCGAGATGAGTAACAAGATAATAAATGATGCTAAGTAGTATCCGCCCGCGGAGCCGCCGCAACCGATACCGACCATATTGCCGAGGTAGCGGAAAGCATCGCCAAGTGAATCGGAAAAGAAGAACACCCAACCGATGACAACCACAAAAAAGGTTAAAATTGCGCGAATAAAATTCGGCACCTTTTTGAAGGCTTTATTTAAGAACAGTTTATCTGCCGCGTTAAATAAGAAGTGGTATAACCCCCACACAATAAAGGTGAAGTTTGCCCCGTGCCAAATACCGGTGAGTAAGAACACGACAAATAAATTAAAGATTTGCCTTTTTTCACCCTTGCGGTTACCGCCTAAGGGAATATACACATAATTGCGGAAGAAGGCACCGAGGCTGATATGCCACCTTCGCCAGAAATCGGCAATGTTGGTAGAAGTGTAGGGGTATAAAAAGTTTTTTGGCATCGTGTAGCCGAACATTTTACCCAAACCGATTGCCATATCCGAATAGCCGGAAAAATCGAAATAGAGCATAAACGCATAACCGAGCGCGCCGAGCCACGCCTCTAACGCGGTTCGTTGCGGAGCAGTAGATATAGCAGTAAATAAAACGCTCAAATTACCCGCGAGCAGTGTTTTTTTGGCAAGACCGATAATAAACAGTTCCGCACCCGCGTTCACATTTGCCAAAGAGGGGTTATATTCTTCGATCATTTTTGTAAATTCGCCGAAACTGACAATCGGTCCGCTCGTAATTTTCGGGAAGAAAGTAATATAGAGCACAAAATCGAAAAAGCGCGGTACATCTTCTGTTTCGCGGTACACATCGCACAAAAACGAAATAAGCGAAAATGTGACAAACGAGATGCCTATCGGCACCGGCAAGCCGAACGATGCCGCCGGCAAGCCGAAAATAGAGCGGAAGAAGTTGAGGTATTTAAAATACCCTAAACATAAAATATTGACCGCGAGCGCGGAAATGAGCACGATGCGCGCCCACTTTGCCTGCCCGTCCTTTTTGAAACGGTCCATTTGCTTGGCGCTGAAAAAATTAAATACAATAATGGCGATTAAATAGATAAAATCCGCCGGATTCCCCCACGCAATAAAAACAAGGGAAGTTAAAATTAAGAATGCTTTTTTTAACTTTTGCGGCAATACCCTGTAAAGGATGAAGGATATCGGCAAAAATAAGCACACAAAAATCAGTTGATTAAATGCCATATGCCCCTCCCTACAATGCCTGTTTAAAGGCGGCATCTGCCGCTTGATGGTCACTGTTCACAACAAATAAAATGTAATTGCCCTGCACATCGACCGTGCTTGACTCGGTTAAGAGGGCATATTGCTCGACACCGTAACCGTCAAAACTCTTTTTTTGCGTTTCGAGGCGCGCTTCAATTGCCGCTTTCACCTGTTCTTGTTGCGAAACCTCTTTGAGTTTGACAATGAGCAATTCTTCCGCATCCATATTCGACAGCGGCCAATATAAAAATACCCCTTCGTAATCGGCACTGTTTAAGCCGTAAAGGCGCTTAAAGGTACTGTCGTTCCCCTCTTGCATCTTTTTAACATCCACCGTTTTGATGACAGCGGCACTCACATCTTTCAGTTCCGCTTTGCTGGTTTTGTTTTGGCTTGCAAAAATGATTAACACCACCGCAAAGGCAATCACTGCCACCCAGCGCACAGCACCGAATATATAGTTTTTTGCACTTAAATTTTTCATTCTTATTCCTCGGTATCCGATAAAATTGTCGCCATATACAAATTTTTTGCCCACAGCGGGTAAAATGCCGGGCGCAGGTGCACACCGTCGGAATCATAAAGGGTGCTCATATATTTTTCAACAATTTCACTGTTATCGACATAAATAACGCCCTTATCTTTACACGCGGCTTTAAGCGCCTTGTCAAAATCGGGAATTTTGCGCCATACCGGATTTTTCTCAAGTGAGGCTTCGGTAGCGGGTAAAATAGACGATGCTACAATTTTTGTATCCGGCAATGCTTTTTTGAGTTTATCAAACACCGTTCTTAACTCTTTGCCGTATTCTTCACCGGTTGACCAGTAGCCGATACCGGTATCATTTAAGCCGTAGCACAAATACACCGTGGCAGGCGAAATGGCTTTTAAATCTTTTATCGTACCCGGAATATCGCGAATGGTGTTGCCGCCGGCGGCAAACACACGGTCATCTCTCAAAAAATCATAATATGAAAACCCGACTGCGCGTGAGTCACCCAACACGGCGTAGTTTTCAAACAGTGACCAAATGCTGCTCTCGCCCTCCTCGAGTTCTTTATCCAAAGAGGCTTCCGCCTGCTTGATGAGGGCTTCCACCTTCATTTTTTGAATGGTTTTTTGAATTTGTTTCGGGTCCTTTTGGTCGAGTGCCGCCAACTGCTTTGGCACTGCCGCCTGCTTGGGCTTGGCATTGCCGACCGCCTCGCTGATGATTACAGCCAACAACAGTGCAACACACAACACCGCACTTAAAATGGCGGTGTAGACTTTCATAGAACTTTTATTTTTAAATACTTCTTTTTTCATTGAGCGATGTACCTTTATAATATAATTATTATAACATTATATCAATTATAGATGAGATAGCTATATTTTGCAATCATAATTTGAAGAAAAAGAAAAAAATCGAAAAAGACGAAGCAGGTTGCCCTGACTTCGCCTTTTCCGATATGAGGAGTCACTGAAATGTTTTTTCAGTATAAAAGGAGTAAAAATATGAAATGAGAAAATCTATGTAAAAACACATATTGTGTTAATACCGTTCGGGGCGGGTATACCACCCCGTGTTAAAAAGGAGTAAAAATATGAAAATTGGCATAGCCGTCATCCACAAATCCGCTTAGAATCCGCTATTTAAGCGCATTTTAGCGTTTTCTAACTTGCTTGGCGCCAGCCAACCTGCGTTCTCAAAGCTCTAAAATCCATCTTAACTATCAGGATTTTAAGTGCTTTGCAGTTTCTATTTAGCAGATTTGTTCTTAAATTAGACAAAAAGCACAGGAATACTCTGCGTATTGCGCGCATTTTTAACGACATTTAAGGGCAAATCGGCAAATAGAAACCGGGTCCGTGGGTAACGGCTATGCCATATATGAAAACACTTTCGTGTTGATACCTGCCCCGAAGCAAAGCTTCGGGTTGTTAAAAAGGAGGGGTGGCTGCAATCAGCCAAACATGAAAAGTTATGTAAACACTGTTGTGTTGTTCGCGTTTGGGCGGTGGTTAAGCCGCCCGTGTTAAAAAGGAGTAAAAATATGAAATGAGAAATTTATTCAAAAACACTTGCGTGTGTTTTGCGTGCGGCGGCAGGTTTCGGCTGCCGCCATAAAAAAGGAGTAAAACATGAATATATGAATGCACTTGCGTGCCTTGTAAGCGTTCTTGCAGTGAAACCACTGCAAGTATGAGGAGTAAAACATGAAAATCAAAACAAATCGCTAACTTTGTTTTCGGTTAAGAGCTTGTTTGTTTCTCTTAACTTGACTATAGTATAACCGCCTAATGTGAAGAGAGTATAAATAGGCTGTTAAAACTGTATGAAAATAAAGTGAACAATATGTGAAGAAACCGTTTGAATGTAAACAGTTCCCGTACTTACATAATAAGCACACAAACCTTGTCGCAAAGCGGATTTTGAGAACTGTCTTGATATAATAATACACCGATTTTCTTTCAAACACACAAAAAAGCAGAGTTTCCCGAAAGAAACTCTGCAAAATATTTTCTCTTATATTAGTTTGTTAAGCAATGGTGGTCCAATTGTAGGTATTGATAAAGGTAGTCTTTTCAAGACCTGCGGTAACCTTACCGATGCTCATCAGTTTTACATCCATCTTCGCATCACCGTAAATGAATAAAGAGGTATGTAACTGTACAAGATAACCGGAATCCGGGTCAATCACTGCCACGATAGCAGAATCTTTATAAGTAAGGTTTGCATAGTAAATGGTGCCGTTGCCGCCGAAATCGGTCAAAAGGTCAGGCGCCTGCACGGTACCCATGCAGTGTGCATGCGGGGTATCGGGTGTCACCTTCGGGTCGGTCATTTCGCACTGAGCATCGTTGAGCACAATGGTGATTTTCCAATAACCGTCGGACAACTCTTCTGCCTTGGCATCTTTAATCATATCGTCTGCCACTTCACACATATAATCCTGATTCCATGCGGGCAGGGTGTTTATGGTGGTTCTCACTTCACCGTCACCGGTTTTGTTGCCGTTTTTATCGGTACCGCCGGAGAATACGCAAGTGTACTCTTCAGGCTTCGGTGAGAAGGTGTCAATAAGTTTATTTGCTGTAGGCATTAAACTTGCCGCTAACTCTTTACCGGTTTCATCTACTACGATAGCGCCCACTTGAATTTTTGCACCTTCGGCAATCACATCTACCGTTTGTTCTTTTGCCGCTTTGGTCGCATTGGCAACCTCTGTATAAAGTTTGACAATGCCTGCCTTATCGGTGGGAAGTTTTGAGCAATCTACTCCGGATTTGGAGGATGCTTGAAGTTTTTTATACTCTACATCGGAAGCCTGGTCCTTTTGACCCGCTGCCGCAAGGCAACCGGGGCAGGTACAGGTAACTTCCACTTTTTTCACAAGCAAGCTGCAGCCTGTAAATGAGAACAGCAATACAACCGCCAGTGTTAACGCAATAATTTTTTTCAACTGACTAACTCCTTTCTTGCTTTTTCGGCTCATAAACCTAAAAATCTAACTGCTAAACGAATTAGCCAATTTCAGACCAGTTATAAATGATATCGGACTTAACATTGACGGAACCTTGCAGTTCAAAACCTAACTTACCGGTAGCATCAATCGCATAATCCATATGGTGGGTAAGTTGTACAAGGTAACCGGAAGCCGGGTCAATCACTGCGGTCAAAGAAGATTCTTTATAGTTAATTTTTGCATATGTAATCTTAGCGGGACCGAAAGATTTTAAGAGGTCGGAAGATTTCATAACGCCGGTGAACTTGGCTTGCGGGGTTTCGGGGTTCTTATCGGGGGTGGTGAACTCAATTTCGGTCGGGTTCACGGTGATGCTGACTTTCCAATAATTATCTTCCAACTTTTCGATGGTAGCATCGGAAATATCGGCATCGGTCAAAGCGGACATATAATCCTGACCGCTGACGGGAAGTACTTCTTTGGTGGTGGAATCTTCGCCTTCTTCGGTCTTCACTGCGGTATCAACGCCGTTTGCAAAATTATAATCGTTGGTAACGCCTGCGGGAGCAAAGCTCTTCACAAGACCTTTAACGGTTTCCATTGTGCCGTCACCTGCCGGTTTGCCGCCTGTGGAAAGCGCGGTAATATCGGTTTTGGCGCCGGGGTCATTTTTAGAAACTTTTTGGTTCGGTGCAGCCTTGGTGGCATTGGCAACATCATTAAACAACTTCAAGACGCCCGCCTTGTCGCTCGGCATATTGGAGCAATCCACGCCGGACTTGCTGTTTGCCTTTAAGGTGGTGTACTCAGTGCCGCCGCCTGCTTGCGCATTACAGTCACAAGTACAATCGATGGTTACATTCTTGGCACAGCCTGCAAAACAGCCTGCAACAAGAAGCGCAACTAATAAGAGAGAAATAACTTTTTTCATTTTGGGATATCCCCTTTCATAAAATTTGCTTTTTTGTTTGGGCGCAAAATGCCCTTTGTAAATAATAATTTATCTTATTTTATATAAAAAGTCAATAATTAAAATAGCAAAACGGGTATAAAAACTGGTGTTTTTGCAAAGATTTGTAATTTCTCACAAAATATGTTATACTTTTTTGGATGAATTGCGAGGTGAAATAAAATGAAGTTTATTTCTTGGAATGTAAACGGCATTCGTGCCTGTGTTAAAAAAGGGTTTGAAGACTTTTTTGATACCGTCGATGCCGATATTTTTGCCATACAGGAAACCAAGTGCCAACCGGGGCAAATAGAGCTTGCGGCAGAGGGGTATCATCAATATTGGAATTCTGCCGAAAGAAAGGGCTATTCCGGTGTGGCGCTGTTCAGCAAGGTGAAACCGCTTGCCGTCACATTCGGTATGGGTATTCCGGAACACGATACAGAGGGCAGAGTGATTACCGCAGAATATGAAAGTTTTTACTTTGTCACCTGCTATACTCCGAACTCAAAAAATGAGTTGTTGCGCTTGGATTACCGCATGGTGTGGGAAGACGCATTTCGCACCTATTTAAAGGAATTAGACAAGAAAAAACCCGTCATTTTCTGCGGCGATTTAAATGTGGCACATAAAGAAATTGACTTAAAAAATCCCGATACCAACCACCGCAACGCGGGCTTTACGGATGAAGAGAGGGGTAAGTTTACGGCACTGTTGGATGCCGGCTTTACCGACTCTTTCCGCCACCTCTATCCCGATGCAAAAGATGCGTACTCCTGGTGGAGTTACCGTATGCGCGCGAGAGAAAGAAATGTCGGCTGGCGTATTGACTATTTTTGTGTAAGTGATAGAATAAAAGAGCATATAAAAGAGGCTAAAATTCACGCCGAGGTCTTTGGTTCCGACCATTGCCCGGTGGAACTCGAAATCAACATTTAGCTTGCTAAATGTTGATTTCGCCGCTCACTGCGTTCGCAAAATAAGAAATAAAAAATAAGAAATAAGAGTGAATGGCGGGACACCCGCACCCGTTTTATAAATGTAAAGATATTATCGTTTTTCGCATATTTTAGCCTAATTTCGATATAATCCAAGCTATTACAATCAAGTGCGAATGTGTCGCCCTTCACTTTTCTCTCTTCTCTCTTATCTCTTCTCTTGATTTATTGAACGAACGTGAGATAAAAACAGAAAGGTTATGATAAAGATGAACAAGAAAAATTTAGTGCCGGTTTCCCTTTTAACAGGGTATTTGGGTGCCGGTAAAACCACCGTATTAAACCATGTTTTAGCGAATCAAGAAGGGTACAAAGTTGCCGTGATTGTCAACGATATCGGCGAAGTGAACATTGACGCTTCGCTCATCGCCAAAGGCGGTGCGGTCACGCAAAAAGATGAAAATTTAGTGCCGCTTTCCAACGGTTGCATTTGCTGCACGCTGAAAGTGGACTTGATGAACCAGATTGTGGAACTGGCAAATTCCGGCAGATTTGATTATATTCTTATTGAGGCTTCCGGCATTTGCGAGCCGGGTCCGATTGCCGGCACCATTTGTATGCTGGACGGCAGCGACCCCTCCTTTAACCTGCCGGCAGTCGCTTACCTTGACAGCATTACCACGATTGTGGATGCGAAGCGCATGGCAGATGAATTCGGCGCAGGCAAGGCGCTCTTAAAGAATGATTTGGACGAAGAGGATATTGAAAACCTGCTCATTCAACAAATTGAATATTGCACCACCATTGTATTAAACAAAATCGACGACGTAACCGCCGAAGAGAAAAAGGCGGTGTTAGAGGTGATTAAAGCCCTGCAACCGGAAGCAAAAATCATTGAAACGAACTACGGTAAAGTGGATGTAAAAGAAATTCTCTCCACCGGCAATTTTGATTTTGAAAAGACTGTTTCGAGTGCCGGTTGGATGAAGGCGATGGAACTTGAGGGTGAAAATTCCGAAACCATGCACGAGGAAGAAGAACATCACCACGAGCACGAGCACGAACATGATGAACACCACCACGAGCATGAGCATGAGCATGAAGAACATCATGAACACGGGCATCATCACCACCATCACCACCATCATCACGAAGAGGGTGAAGCGGAAGAATACGGCATCGGCACCTTTGTGTACCAAAATGTGAAACCTTTTGATAAAGCCAAATTTGAAAACTTTGTGTTTGCAAAATGGCCCAAAGAGGTCATTCGTGCCAAAGGGCTTTTCTGGGTGAAAGAGCAACCGAATATCGCCTTTATTTTTGAGCAGAGCGGTAAACAAAAAACCGCCACGGATGACGGTGATTGGATTGCCGCTTTCCCGGAAAAAGAGAAAAAGATGATTTTGGAAATGAACCCCGAACTCAAAGCCGCCTGGCACCCGGTTTACGGCGACAGAATGAATAAACTTGTATTCATCGGCAGAAAGATGGATAAAGCCGCCATTATCAAAGCACTTGATGATTGCATTGCAGAGTAAAAAACAGGGACGAAGGTTTTTCCTTCGTCCCTGTTTCATTTAGCAGATAAATTCTAATTTATGCCACCCTTGCGGTGGCTAAATTAGAATTTAAGCAGATAGCAGGCAGCAGTTAGCGGTTAGCGATTGGGCGACACATTCGCAC
>CADBJA010000036.1 GCA_902794945.1 Oscillospiraceae bacterium | reverse complement strand
GCCTTATGCCTTAAAAAACGGGTGTCCCGCCCACCACTCTTCACTTTTCACTATTCTCTATTCACTGCGTGAAAGTTTCTTTCACGCTAACCGTCCCCTACCTTTTTCATTGGGCAAGAGGCATTTTTAGTGATTTTACACTCATTTTCAGTAGTTTTACAAGAATCATTGCTTTTACATCTTAATTCGTTACAATGAAACGGCGGGGAAGTATATGTCACCGCCGCGGCTCATTGCAATTACTTTTGTTTCATTGTATAATTGAATTAGCAAATCGTCGAGTTGAGGAGAAGAAAAAATGATTTGTCCGCAATGTCAAAAAATCATCGCCGAGGGCAGCACCAAATGCCCGTTTTGCGGGGCGGATTGTTTCTAAAAAATAAGCGGGATATAAGTATTTATTATACCACTGAAATTCATCAACGGAAAAATAAGAAATCGAAATGAAATCAAGAGAAGAGATAATAGATTATATTAAAGCAGGAAAACTTAACACATTTAGGCAAAACCTATTGCTGTCTTTTATTCTATCGTTTTTACTTGCCGGACTTTTCACCATAGGGTATATGCATAACAAAAACAAAGGGATATTGATTGCGGGGTTATGCTTTGGCGCATGTGTTTTTTTACTTACCTGCTGTATAGGTTTTCTCAAAGAAAAACTTTTGGTCAGCATTTTGCAGTTCTCGCTAACAGGACTATTGAGCAGTGTCGGTTTTATGATTGCAGCAAACATGCTTTTTTTCGACACGGGGTTCAAAAGCGTTTGGATAGTGGTTGGTTCTTCTGTTATCTGGTGCGCGGAAATAGTGGCTCTTCTCATCACGGAAAAAAGGCGCTTTGAGAAAAAAACCTATCACAATGCAAATCAATTCAGCCGGCGATCTGTGATTGTCAGTGCAGTATTAACAACCGTGGGTATTGGTCTGTTCAGAGTGGCAAAACATTTTCTCAGCGAGAATTCCCGACTGATGATTATAACGATATTGTCATTCATTCTTTCTTATCTGTTATTGACTTTGTGTACTGCTTTTATAAGAGTTCATCTGATTCTGAAATACAATATAAAAACAGCTGAAGTTGCAACAGAGCTGTTAAAAGAAGAACCGCTTGCGTGTTTTGTAAACATAAAAAGGCTCATTATTTCGTTTTTTGCGGGCTGTTTATTTTATGCAATGTATTGCAGTGTATCATTTATAATGCACAGTTCTGTTAAATCGTGGCATATGATTGCCGTATTGGTTTTGGTTTATATCGGCATACCCGCCATATCAACATTTATTTGCACGTTTAAAATGAATCATCCAAAAAACTCCGCGCTTTCCATGGCAATAATGTACGCAGTACCAATCGCTGTTTTTTGGATTGTTAGAGCACTTTGGATAAAAAATGCCGACGGCTCGACTTTGAGCGATGCACTCATAAACACCGGCTTAAATTTCAGCGTGCTGATCAACCTCGTCATATCAGTGCCTGCTCTTATCATTTGCGTTCATTTACATAATAAAAAGAAAAGAGATCAACAATCATGATTTGTCCGCATTGTAACAAGATAATCGCAGAAGGAAGCACAGGCTGCCCGTTTTGCGGGGCAAACTGTTTGCAGGAATCAGTCAAAACCGAGAGCAAATATAAACATATCAAAAAGTTCCTTTTCATTGCATTGGCGTTGGCGGTTGTCGGTATTGTTATTTTTGTATTTATAAGGCATTATTATGTGCAAACCGGAATAAAACTGCATATTGCGAAAAATCAAAAAGATGTCATACATTTAGCGGATTATACACCCTTTGATTGGGATAAAGTGATGGTATTCCGATGGCCGACAGGCGCTTCGGATGTGGAACGCGAACTTGGTGTGGACTGCCATATCAACCGTTATGCATTTGATTTAACTTCCGGCATCATTTTCGTAAAAGATAATAAGATTATTCATTATGAAACCTTTTATATGGACTATGAAAAAGGGGCAAAATTCGCCATTTATCCGGTTGCCGATTTATATGATTTTACAGACCAAAGAGTGTTTCAAAAAGAGGATGCCGTATTTTATACATCCTGTTTTGGTCGCTCTGACGGCACATTGGCGTATGCCCTTTTCCCGATGAATTGAGGTAAGTGTCTTCTTTTTTCTTTCTTCTTTCGGGTGGATGGTATCCGCCCTTACTTGTGCCTTAGAATAACCTCTTTCTCTTTTAAAAAAGCAGAGAGTGTGACATATTCGTCACACTCTCTGTGTTCATTCATATCAGTCTAAATGAATCACCCAACCGGTGTCAATCTTTCTGCGCACGGTTTTGAGCGTTTCCACATCAAGTTTCGGCCAATCCTCCACCGTTTGCGCTTTGTTCGTTACGATGTGCGCATGCTCTGCGAGCAGGGCAATCGGTGTATCTGCCAACGAGTCCGAATAAAAATTCTCTATCACCGGAAAATCGTGGTCAAGAATGTACTTTGCCTTTTCTTTGGCATACATTAAATTATCTACAAACACATTGTATTCACGGTCGTATTCGGTCGCCACAAAGTTTACGCCCAAGCGCTTTGCAATCGGACCGATAATGCAGGCGGGTGAAGCGCTGATGATTAAATCATCCGGCTGCTTTTGGGCAAGGTACCATTTTGAAATGCGGTTTTCGTTTGCATCCCAAAACGCTTCAATCTGCTCATCAAAATCATCTAACTGATTTAAAAAACTAAAAAAGGTGCGCTCTAATTTATAGCGCGGCAGTTTGTTCATTTTATACAGCAACAAACTTTTCATCACTTTCGGAAAGTAGGTAAACCACAACTTGGGGTGCCGTTTTGCGCACCAGCGCGCAAAGAGAATAGAGCAGTCCGGGTAAAAAATGGTTTCATCAAAATCGTATGCATTCATACTAAATTATGTCAACTCTTTTCAATGGGTAATTTTCCTGTTTATTGTACCAAAACTGCGCCCGTTTTGCAAGAAATAATCATAAAAAGGTTTTTTTCTTATTCCGCGAACAGTTACTTTTCGTTACTTGAAAATTTAGAGTATGGAGAGTGCAGTGAATGGCGGTTCCGCTTTGCTCTGTTTTGTTAGTCGGAGGTTGCATTTTCGGAACAAACAATTATTCTAAGTACCGTTTTAAAAGAAATGTACAGTAATACGGGAAAGTGTAAATACTGTTTTCCAAACCGATATTTCCGGCACAAAATTTAATTCCGTCCGATATATCTGCATATTTATCGCTTTTAATCAACTGTGCAATGGATTTTGATTTACCGTTTTTTGCTTTCACTTCAATGGGTATCAACTTGTTTGCGGTTCTAACAAAAAAGTCTTGCTCAAGTGTTGAGTCATCGCGTTTATAATAATACAATCCGTAACCTGCTTTCACCAGTGCTTCTGAAACGATACTTTCATATAAAGCACCTTTATAGACAGATAAGTTTTTGTTTGCTCTTAAATCCTCTTGCGCCTCATCGTCAAGTTGAGCGACAAACAGCCCCGTGTCACAAAAATAGACTTTAAATTTATTCATATCAAAATTTCCCTTTAACGGTAGTTCTGCTTCATTCAAGCAGTAACACAAATTTACCATGCCGGCATCCTGAAGCCATTCAATGCATCCGCGATAATTTTGAAAGCGAGCGCCTTTTTCAATTTTTGCCAACTGAAACTTTTTGTTTTCTTTTGCAAGTTGAACAGGTATGCTGTTAAACACATTCATTACACGGGTTTGGTCCACACCCTGCGCATATTTGCGAATATCCTCTTTATAATCGGCAATTAATTGGCGTTGGATTTCCAGTGTTCCCTCAAATGTATTGTTTTTAACGAATTCTCTAACGACCGCGGGCATTCCTCCGAGTATGCAATAGTCTAAAAAATGTGATGTAAATACAGAATGCTCCAACTGTGAAAAAGGTTTTAATTCTTTCATATGTTGCAGCATATCATCTATTACATCTTGTGCGTAGCCTTTTGCCCAAAGAAATTCTTCAAAATCAAGTGAGTACATCGTGTAATCGGTTTTATAACCGACACTATTGCTCTCTATTCTTTTATAATTCAGACCTAACAGCGAACCGGAACAAATTACATCAAATCGACCGTCAATGTTAAAAAATTTAAGAGATGTTGCGAGTTCGGGAAATTCTTGAATTTCATCAAAAAACAATAAAGTTTCACCGGGAATGAATTTAAGTGACGGGTCAATTAAAGAAATATTTTTTATAATTGCTTCTGCACTATATCCGTTGGAAGTAATTTGTTTAAATAAAGGGGAAGTAACAAAATTGATTTCAATAATACTTTTATAGTTTTTTTGGGCAAACTGTTTAATGGATTCGGTTTTTCCGACTTGTCTTGGACCTTTTACAATGAGCGGCTTTTTATTTTGGTTGTTTTTCCACATTGTTAAATAGGTATCTATTTTGCGTTTTAAATACATTAAGCAGACCTCCCTAAAATCTGATATTTAAGCGTATTTTAGTGTTTTCCAATTTGATTGGTCGATAGTTATATTATACACAAAAACAAGCGAAAAACAAGAAATAATTACATTTTTATGAGCGAATATTTTATAAAACATACATTTTTTAGAAACATTGATGTGCAACGCTGCCAACAATTTCGCATTACAGTAAAAGGGTCGGGCATCAGCCCGACCCTTTTACTGCAAGCGATACACTTCATCCGCAGCGGCGGCTACCGCCGGGGAGTGGGTGACCACAATCACACATTTGCCCTGTGCGGCGAGGTCTTTTAAGATTGCCAAAATTTCATCTTGCGTTTGTTCATCTAAATTGCCGGTCGGCTCATCTGCCAAGAGCACATCGGGGTTATATGAAAGTGCTCTTGCAATCGCGACCCTTTGCTGTTGCCCGCCGGAGAGTTTGAGCACGCGGCGCTCCGCTTCTTCCCCGCTGATGCCCACACTTTGTAAAAGTGCACGGGCGTTTTCTTTTTTTTGCTTTTCGCCGCCCTTAATGCCGGCAATATCCATACTTAATACAATATTTTCTACCGCGCTTAAATTATAAATCAGGTTGAACGATTGGAACACCACACCCACATTTTTAGAGCGGTAGTCATATTTATCAATCCCCTCTATGTCTTTATTTTGGTAGTAAATACTGCCGCCGGTGGGGGAAGCAAGCCCCGATAAGAGCGAAAGCAATGTGGTTTTGCCGGCACCGGAACGCCCCGTGACCGCATAAATTTTGCCGGCATCAAAACTGTAATTTAACCCGTTTAATACGGTGGTTTGTGTATCGTAAGTGAAAGTTACATTTTCTAATTGAATGACTGCCATAATGAGCACCTCTTTATTAAAATTAAGAATTTTGAATGTTGAATTTTGAATTCAATTTTCATCCGCTTAACGCCTCCCATTGTGAGGGGAGGTGCCGACAAAGTCGGCGGAGGGGTAGTTGATATAATTAGAAATTAGGAATGAGAAATGAGAAATTGCGGTGGCGTTGCGTTGCAACGCAATATTGTAATTTTGAATTATGAATGTTGAATTTTGAATTGTGGGAGGGACACCTGCACCGATTGTAGGACAATTAATTGTAGTTTCATCTAATCTGACTACCCCTCTGTCACTTCGTGACATCTCCCCTAAATTTGACAATCCCTCCACCGCTTACGCTTTACACAAGGGAGGCAAATCGGGGCAATATAAAGCGGTTAAGATGAAAACATCATTTTTACTTTTATTGTTTTGTTCGCTAACGCGAACTCCGACTAATAATTAGAGCGAAGCGGAACGAGTGTGAGTGCCTCACCCACTATTCTTCTTTCTTCTTTCTTCTTTGCGAACGCAGTGAGCCTATAGAGCGGAGCGGAACAAGTGCGAATGTGTCGCCCTCACCTATTCACTATTCACTATTACTTATTACTTTAAATCGGGTGCGGGTGTCCCGCCCTTCACTCTTCTCTCTTCACTCTTCTCTCTTCTCTACGAGCGTAGCGAGTTTAATCTCTCCCCGATAAAATCTTAAGCGGTTCATAGCGCATAATTGCGATAAGTGCCACAGCCGCACCGGCTGCCGCAAGCAATACCGTGATGCCGAGCAGTTCGGCGAGCACTTTCAAATTCACCGCACTCGATACGGAAGAAATATAACTTGCTCTGCGGGAGGATTTTTCGCCTTTTTGGTCGCTTTGTGCCTTTTGGCTGTTATCCTCTGTGTTGCCGCTTGCCGTGCCGCTGTCGGCTTGTGCTTCGTCTGTCGCGCTGCTCTTATCGTCGGTATTTTGCTGCATCTCGGGCGGCGCACCCATGTCGGACGGTCTGCCGAAGTTTTGCTCGCGGCTTTCGCTCGCTTCTTGTGTGGCGGTGATTTGGCTTTCAAGCAAGGCGTTGGTAATCGGTACCGAACTGAGCGCACCTGCCGCCCCGCCGATAATCACACTCATCAGTGTTACAATTAAAATTTCGCTGATAAACTGTGCCGCTACCTTCTTTTTCTTCATCCCCACTGCGGTGAGTACACCGATTTCATACTTGCGCTCTCTCGCGGCAAGCACATTGAGCACCACAATAATGACGGCGCCGATGGCAAGAATCACAATTAAGAAGTACCCTGCAATTTTTGAGAGGGTTTCAAGCGGGGTGAGGCTCTTTTCATACTGCTCTAAATCGCGGCTGGATACCGTGTAATCTTCACTTAAACCGAGGGCTCTCGCCTGGTCTTCAAACGCCTCGTAATCCTCTACCGTTTCAAATACATACGTGCCGGACACATGGGCGTTTAGCGCGCTCGATTGCTCTAAACCGAAGTCATTGGTCGTGGTGGTGGCGCTTTTTGCGGAAGTATCGGTTATCGCTTTGAGCGCCGTGTAACTCATCAAAATTTGGTTTGCCGGGTCGGAGGAGGTCGAGAAACCGATGTTGCCGCCCTCTTGCACGCCCGAGGCGCTGTTTTCGTAAATGCCGACAATTTTAAGGGTGTAGGTTTCCGTTTCATCGTTCGGGTTGGTTACGGTAATGGTATCCCCCACGGTGAGGGAGTTATACTCCGCGAGTTCTGTCGAGATAATGCACTCCGGATCACTTGTGTTTTCTTGAAATACCTGACCGGAGGTGATTTTGGAAGTGCCGTCCGCAAACGCGGTCATCGCACTGTCGGAAGAATAGCCGATGAGGGTAAAATCACCCTGCGTGCCCATAGAGGGACCGCCACCCATACCGCCGGGTCCTCCGCCCATGCCGCCGGGTCCGCCTTTTTCACTGCCGGTGCTTTGCGTGGCGTCGGTGCTTTGAGATTTCTCGGCGGTTTCATCACTGCCTGTGCTGCTGTCGGCAGTGCTCTGCCTGTTTTTGAGTGAAGAACTGCTTTGCACGGCTTCGATGCCCGAGCCGTTTACGGAAGAAGTTAAGGTGTAATAAAAATCTTTTACACTCTCTGCCCCCGCATAGGTTTGCATCTCTTCCACCGAGAGAGAAGATGCGCCCATTTTTTTGGCAAAGTTTTCTTTATTATCACTGCTTTCGCTGCCGCTATCGGCATCGTCGGAGGATTTTTGTTTCATCATCGCCGTTCTGTCAAGCGAGATTTGGGCGGTAATGCTCAGTCCCTCCAGCACATCTTCTCTTGCCGTCTGCGCCGCTTGTCTGATTGACAGCGCCACACACGAGGAGAAGGCAATTGCGATAATGATAATGGCTGTTAATATCGTTCTGCCTTTATTGCGGTAAACATTGCGAAATGCATTTTTTAAAATATACATCACTTTCGCCCCTTTCGTTTTGCTTTGTGATTATAGTGTATGCGCCCCCTGTGAGTGCAAAGTGGGTAAAAAGTGAAAATTTTGTGAATAGTATTTGCTTATTGGGTGAAAAGCGGGTATAATAAGAATTTAGTTGACAGTTTACAGTTAACAGTTTACAGCTTTTAGATGGGCTCCGCCCATACCCATATAAAGAAAGATGTTATCTTTTCATAGAATAAAAACTGCAAAAAGGCAAAATTAAAGTATTTTTGCTCGCAATTTGGTTTTTTGCCAATAACTGTATTCTGTCAACTGTAAACTGTTAACTAAATTCTTGTTTATCTGTGATAAACAAGAATTTCTGGAGGAACCATGCATTTTTTTGACCCGAAAAACAGAAAATATAAACCGGTCTCTCACGCATTAAAAGCGGGGGAGCAAACGGCGCTGCGCATTTGTATGCCGCGCGATTTTCGTTGTGAGAGCGCCCGCCTTGTTATAGAAAAAGACGGCGAAAAAGCCGCAAAACTTTCTATGGAATGGGGCGGTATGTGCGGTGAGCACCATGAGTGGTGGAGCGTGATATGGAAAGCGCACACCGCAGGGTTATATTGGTATTATTTTGAATACAGTGTGCCGTATTCCGGCGGCGTTATTACAAAAGGGGCAGACGGCAGAGGTGTAATTAACGAAACCGGTGAAAAGTGGCAAATCACCGTGTATCAAAAACAGTTTCAAACGCCGGATTGGATGAAAGGCGGTATTATTTACCAGATTTTTCCCGACCGCTTTGCCATTGGTAAGGGCGGTGTGCGTAACCCGTATGATGACAGAATTGTGCGCACCGATTATGAAAACGTGCCGTATTGGGGACCCGTCAACGGCGTGTACAACTGCGATTATTTTGGCGGTAATTTGCAGGGAATAGAAGAGAAACTGCCTTATTTAAAGGAACTTGGCGTTACCTGTATTTATTTGAACCCGATTTTTGAGGCGCACTCCAACCACCGCTATAACACGGCGGATTATGCGAAAATTGACGGTATGCTCGGCACCGAGGCGGATTTTAAGCACCTGTGCGCCGCTGCCAAAAAAGCGGGCATTCACATTATTTTAGACGGTGTGTTTTCTCATGTGGGGCAAGACAGTATCTATTTTAATATGTACCGCCGTTATCCGGGCGAGGGGGCGTATAATTCTCAAAACAGCCCGTATTACCCGTGGTTTAAATTCCACCGCTGGCCGGATGATTACGAGAGTTGGTGGGGCATTAAATTGTTGCCCGAAATAAAAGAAGAAAATGAATCTTTTTTAGAATACATTTGCGGTGAAAACGGCATTGCTCGCCGTTGGCTGCGCGCGGGGGCGGACGGCTGGCGTTTAGATGTGGCGGATGAGTTGCCCGATGTGTTTTTAGACCGCTTTCGCGCCGCCGTAAAAGCCGAAAAGAAGGACGCCCTTATTTTGGGCGAAGTGTGGGAGGATGCAACCAATAAGATAGCATACTCCGTGCGCCGCCGGTATTTGTTGGGCGACCAGCTCGACTGCGTGATGAACTATCCCTTCGCCGATGCCATTATCCGCTATGTGCGTGAGGGTGACAATACCGCGTTTTACCGGGTGGTAGAAGAAATTTGCGCCAATTACCCGCCCGAGGCGCTGCATGTGCTGATGAACCATATCGGCACGCACGATACCCCGCGGGCAATCACCGCCCTTGCGGGGGATGACAGCACGGGCAAGGGGCGTGAGTGGCAAAACGCACATTCGCTCAATAAAGAGCAGTATGCCTTGGGGGTAAAGCGCCTCAAACTCGCGTCACTTCTGCAATACACTTTACCCGGTGTGCCCAGCATTTATTATGGGGATGAAATCGGGATGCAGGGCTATTCGGACCCCTTTAACCGCGCGTTTTATGATGAAAAAAACGCCAATAAAGAACTGCTCGCGTGGTATCAAGCGTTGGGCAAACTGCGCGCACAAAGCCCCGCCCTTGCCACGGGCACCTTTGAGCGGGTAGCGTGTTTTGGCGACGGTGTTTGTTTTATTCGTAAACACCGCGGCAGTGAAATGCTTGTGGCGCTCAATGCTTCCGCGCACACGGTGAGCGTGGAATTGCCCCCGGCGTATGAGGGCGTACCTGCCGCACTCGGTAAATCCCCGAAAGGGTATTTGCTGAAACTCAAAAGTATGGAATACAGTGTAATATGTTTGTAAAAAAACGAGGTTTTTGGGGCACCCTCAATAAAGAGGTGTCGGTTTTTGCGTTGTTCTTTCATCCGCCTAAGCGACAAAAAAGCCTATGAATACGACAAGTATGCAAAGCCTTTT
>CADBJA010000035.1 GCA_902794945.1 Oscillospiraceae bacterium | reverse complement strand
GCAGGATAGATATTCTCTTTTCATCTATCAAACGGGTGAGGGTGTCCCTCCCACAATTATTCATTATTCAATATTCATCATTCATTAAATTCTAATTTATCCGCCGTAGGCAGATAAATTAGAATATACCCGCCTCGGTTTCCCGAGGCGGGTAAATTCGTTTACGGTCTGCCGCCCATACCGCCGGGGTCGCCCATACCGCCGCCGGCAAATTGGTTAGCAAGTGCCGTTTGTTTTTCACCGTTTACATACACCGTGCCGCCGTTGAGTTCGCCGGTACCGTCATAATCAAACCCGGATTGACCTGTGATGTTCACCGTGCCGCCGTTAATGATGACATTACCGTTAGAGTCAATCGCATCGGTATCGCCTTGCCCCATATTAATGGTAATCTTACCGCCGTTAATCTCTACACACGGTGTAACGCCGCTTACCTTTTGCGCCGCATTCATCCCGTCATCCGAAGCGGCAATGGTGATATCGCCATCATTGATTGTAATGAGTGTCGCCTCTAACCCTTCGTGCCCGGTGATGGTGAAAGTGCCGCCATCAATGGTGAGCGAATTGTCAGCGTGAATCCCGTCATCCGCCGTGGTGAGGGTGAAGGTGCCGTCACTCACCGTAATATTACCGTTTGTATGCATCGCATCATCACTTGCATCTATCACATAAGTGCCGCCTTTTACCGTGATATCGGTACCGGCTTTAATGCCCTTGCTGCTCACATCATCACTTGCACTCACGCTGCTGCCGCCGCCGGCAGAAATCTTCATCTGTGAAGAAGCAATCGAAATATAGGTCTGTGCCTGCATACCGTCCTCTTTTGCGGTTAATGTCAGTTTGGAAGAAGCAATCACAATATAGCCGAGTGCGGTATCGGTATCGTTTGTAGAGCGCAAAGCGTCGCCGCCCGCCGTCACTTTCAGCGTTGCTTTTTTCACAGAGAGAAAATCTTTGCCGTTAATACCGTTATTTTTCGCCGTTACGGTAAGGGTTACATTTTCAATTTGCAAGGTATCTTTCGATACAATACCGTTATTAAAATTTCCCTTTACCGTGAGCGAACCGCTGCCGGCAACGGTTAAATCATCTTTCGCATACAAGCAGGCATTCGGTTCTTCCTCCGCCGCGGAAGAATAACTGTCTTTATAGGTGTAGGTGCTGCCGTCGCTCAAGGTGTTTTCGGTGCCCTCTTTTACATACACGGTTGCCGATTTCGCATTATATACATAAATCGCACTCGAGTAAGAGCACGTGATATTGGCGCCGTTTAAAAGTAAAGTGACATTTTGCCCGTCGGCATCTACAATCACACTGCCGTCATCGAGTGTGCCGCTGATGCTGAAAGTGCCGCCGGCAGTGATAAGAACGGTAGCACCGTCTACTTTCACGCCCTCCCCCTTCACCGTGGCGGAAGAACCGTTTAGGGTGATGGTCGCCGTGGCGTTTTCATCTACCGTGACATCACTGCCCGCCGCCAATACCTCTGCCGCCGAGGTGGTTGCGGTAGTCGTTGTCTGCGTGCTCTCGCTCTTTTTAGAACAAGCGCTAAAAGCGCCTGCCGCTAACAAAACGGCGAGTATAATTGGTATAAATTTAAATATTTTTGTATTTTTCATTCTCTTTAACATTTTTCTAACCTCCTTTGAAAAATGAATCTTCTTTTGTCTACGCTCACATTCTAACCTTCTTACCTTAAGAGAACCTTAAGAAAAACCTTTAGGTTCTCTTAAGGTTGGGTGTTTACAATGTAAGCACAACGAAGGAGGTGTATTCAATGAGCACACAAATTCAAACGAACTTTAAACGGTATGAAAAAAAGTTCTTTTTAACACGAGAACAATACCGGTTATTTCTAAAAAAAATTGATTCCTTTGTAAAGGCAGACGCCTTTCCCCACTATACCATTTGTAATTTGTATTATGATACCGACAACTTTGCACTCATCCGTGCTTCCATTGAAAAGCCGGTGTATAAAGAAAAAATGCGCGTGAGAAGTTACGGCACACCGACCGAGAGCGATAAAGTATTTGTAGAACTGAAAAAGAAATATGAAGGCGTGGTATACAAACGCAGGGTAACCACCCCGCCCGCTTTTGTAGAGCCGTTACTCTCCGGCTTTCGCCGTGGGGATGAAAACCCGCAAATCAGCAAAGAACTCGCCTATTTTAATCGCTTTTACCGCTTACAGCCGAAAGCGTTTATCGCGTATGACAGGCAGGCGTTTCAGGGCATCGAAAACAAAGAGTTGCGCATTACATTTGATACAAAACTGCGCTACCGTTTAGAAAACCTCGATTTAAGGAACGGGGACTACGGCGAGCCGATTTTGAATGATGATGAAGATAAAATTTTGATGGAAATTAAAATCCCCGGTACCTGCCCGCTGTGGTTGAGCCGCATTTTGAGTGAATTAAAAATCCATTCTTCCTCATTTTCAAAATACGGTACCTGTTACAAAGAACATATTTTAAAAAACAACACAAAATTATTTGCAAAGGAAATGCGTTACAGTGCTTAGCAATTTACTTAGTTTTTCATCCATTATTGATACTTCCATTACCTTAACCACTTTTCTTATTTGCACCGGCGTGTCACTGGTGCTCGGCATCCTCACCGCCGTGGTATATAAGTTTAAAAGCCACTGCTCACAATCCTTTGCCGTCACGCTTGCGGTGCTGCCGGCAATCGTACAAGTAGTGATTATGCTCGTAAACGGCAATATCGGTGCCGGTGTTGCTGTGGCAGGTGCTTTTTCACTCGTGCGCTTTCGCTCCGCACCCGGCACGGCAAAAGAAATCGGCGCCATTTTCCTCGCGATGGCAGTCGGTCTTGCCACCGGTATGGGGTATGTGACATTGGCAGTACTCTTCTTTATCGTGATTGCGGTGTTTATGCTCGTGCTCGGGTTTGTAAAATTCGGTGAGAGCGGTGCCAATGAACGGGTACTCAAAATTACCATTCCCGAAAATTTGGATTATGAAGGTATTTTTGATGACTTATTTGCCCTTTACACCAAAAAGGCTACACTCGAAAAAGTAAAAACCACCAATATGGGCACGCTGTATGAGTTACAATATGATATTGTACTCAAAGACAAAGAGATACCCAAAAAATTTATGGATGAGTTGCGTTGCCGCAACGGTAATCTCAACATTACCTGCAACCGCATAGGGTTAAAAGAAACATTATAACTCACTGACACGGGCAAAAACCTTGCCCGTGTCGAAGTGTTTATTGCTTAAAAATCAATTTTATACTATAATAACTACAATAGGAGAAAAAATATGAAACTGTTAATTGCCGAAGATGAACTTGATTTAGCGGAAGCGCTCACCGTATTTTTCCAACACAACCGCTTCACGGTAGATGCCGTGCACGACGGTTTGAGTGCATATGAATACGCCCGTGTGGGCGATTATGATGCCATTGTTTTGGATGTGATGATGCCGAAAATGACCGGCATTGAGGTACTGCGCCGCCTGCGGGCGGAAGATAACCGCACACCGATTATGATGCTCACCGCCAAAGCGGAGAAAGATGACAGAATTACCGGTTTTGATGCCGGTGCCGATGATTATTTACCCAAGCCCTTTGAGGCGGATGAACTTTTAAGCCGCGTGCGTGCCATTTTGCGCCGGCGGGAAGAATACCGCCCGGCTGTATTACGGTACGCCGATTTATCGTTAGACCCGACAAGTGATATGTTAAGCAGCGCCAACGGCAAAAGTGTGCGCTTAAGCGGCAGAGAGTTCCAGGTGATGGAACTGTTTATGCACGCCCCCGAAAGCGTGATAGCGGCGGATACGATTATGGAACGCGTGTGGGGGTGGGATTCCGAGGCGGAAATCAGCGTGATTTGGGTGCATATTTCCAACCTGCGCAAAAAACTGATTTCCCTCGGTTCTACCGTAACCATTCAGGCAAACAGAGGTTTAGGGTACCGATTAACAGATGCCGGAGGTAATGTATGATTCAAACCCTGCGCAAGCGCTTTATTAAAATATCCATTCTCACCGTTGCGTGTGTGATGGTGTTGTTGTTTGCCGCGGTAAATACCGTCAATTTCATTTCCGAAAACGCAAAACTCAATAACACCTTAAATATGATTAGCGACAACGGGGGTGAAATGCCTCTTTTTAAACCGGATATGCCGGAAAACGGTGCGCAAAACAGGCGTAAGCCGGACGGGGATTTTAATGAAGAAACGCCGTTTTCCACCCGTTTTTTTGTACTCTATTATGATGAAAACGGTGAAAAAACCGATGAAAACCTATCCCAAATTGCCGCGGTAACCGATGAAGAAACCGAAACTTATGTAAAACTTGCCTTTTCGCACGGTGAGGGCTACGGCTTTACCGAAAACTATAAATACCAAGTCACCAAAACGGATGACGGGAACTATATGGCGGTGTTTGTTAACGACAGCCGTGAAATGAATACCGCACTCACGCTGTTGCTCATTTCATTGGGGGCTACGGTGTTTTGTATTGCACTCATCAGCCTTATGATTGTGCTGTTTTCCAAAAAGGCAATGGAACCCGTGGCAGAGAGTTACGCAAAGCAAAAGCAGTTTATTACCGATGCTTCACATGAACTGAAAACACCGATTACGGTCATAAACACCAGTTTAAGCGTGCTCGAAATGGAAGTGGGCAAACAAAAGTGGATAGATAAAGCAAAAGCACAGTGCGACAAACTTAAAGAACTTGTCAATTCCCTTGTCACGCTCTCTAAAATGGATGAAGAAAATATATCACTGCAGTTTTTAGACTTTCATATCAGCGATGCGGTGACGGAAACGGTACTCTCTTTTAAAGACTTTGCCGAAAGTCAGGGGCACGTTTTGCAGATGGATATTACGCCCGATATCACCTACCACGGGGATGAATATGCCGTGCGGCAGTTATGCTCTATTTTAATGGATAATGCCATAAAGTACGCCGCGGCAGATACCCCCATTCACTTTACAATGCAGCGCTATAAAAAAGGCGTCAAAATTATGTGTGAAAATGCCGGCGAACATATCGATGTAAAAGAACTCGATAAACTCTTTGAACGCTTTTACCGCACCGATAAATCGCGCAATTCCCAAACCGGCGGCTTCGGCATCGGGCTGTCCATTGCCCGCAGCATTTGCGAAGCCCACGGCGGCTCTATCCACGCCGAAAGCCCCGACGGAAAAAATATCGTGTTTACCGCAAAGTTAAAATAGAAAAAAAGGAATTTGCCGGGCAAATTCCTTTTTTTAGCAGTCGGCAACCGGCGAGTGGACGGGCTTATCCATCAAGTGCGAATATGTCGCTCGCAATCAGCGCTTTCGCGCGACTTCATTAGCCGTAGGCGACTTCATTCGTTCATTAGAGAAGCGACTTCATTTTGCGGTTGCAAACCGCAGTCGCACTCTTCTTTATTCACTATTCACTGCGTGAAAGTTTCTTTCATGCTAACCGTCCCATGATTGGACAAAATAGATAAAAAAGGAATTTGCCGGGCAAATTCCTTTTTTCAGCAGTCGGCAAAAGAGTAATACATTCGCCGGCTGACTGCCGACTGCCGACTGCTTAACATCAATGAATCCGCCCGCAAGGGGTGGCTCCATTGATGTTATTCTTCCGGTTTTTGGAGCCCGACTTCTTCGGGCGTTTTCCAAATATGGATTTTGCCGGTATCCTGCAGTGCTTTGAGAATAATAATGGTAATCGGCACACCGAACATGCCCAAGGCGCCAAATACCTTTAAGCCTACAAACATACCCATCAGCGTTAAAATCGGATTTAAACCGATTTGTTTGCCGACAAGTTTCGGCTCAATATATTGGCGAATGACACTGATGACAATCCACATCACAATCAGTGCAATGCCCATCGCGATTTCACCCTGGAAGAAGCTGATAACTGCCCACGGTGCCACAATGGTACCGGTGCCCAGTATCGGCAAAATATCCACAATCGCAATCACTGCCGCAATGAGCGGAATGTAACTGCCGGTATAAATCTTAAACAGTTTCATAATAAGCAGTGAAACCAAAATTTCGCCGAAAGTGATTAAAATGATTTTGCCGTAAGCGAGGGCAAAGTTGCCGATGGTATCTTTAAACGCGGATTTAATGTCGCTAATCATATTCCTGCCGCGCTCAGGCAATTGGGCTTTGATGAACAGCACCGCATCATCATACGCACCAAACATAAAGAATGTGGCGATAATGGCGATGATGGTTGCCACCAAAACGCTCGGCACGCCCTTCGCAAATGACCATACGCCGCCGGCGGCGCCGGTTAAAATTTTAGACATATCAATGGATTTAATTGCCTCGGTGGAAGCATATTTATTGAGTGCATTATCAATCGCAGTGCGCACACTTTCGGGCAGTGAGGCGGTTGCGTCAATAATCTTATTTTTAATACCGAGCAAATACGCGGGAATATGCTTTAAATTGGCGCCAAGCCAAGTGGCAAAGTTTTTAATGTAATTGGCAATGCTCACACCGGCAAAGGCAATAATCACGAGCAAAACAATAATCACGATTAAAAACAGTATTCTGCCCGCTGTGCTCTTTTTGATTTTCGGGAATTTTTTGTGAATTCTAAAGGCGGGTTTGTTGAGTATGGCAGCAATTAAAAATGCGATGATAAACGGCATAAACAGCGGGAATGCCTTTACCACAATCACATACAAAATTGCCGCTACTACGGCAAAGAAAAGTATATTGATTAAAAACCCTTTTCTGCGTTCGGTCTTATTGAGGTCCATTTTTTATCCTTTCTAAAAATATTCTTTTCTATTATTATACACTTTTATCGGCATAATTCAACAGATTAGATGTAAAGTTTTTATGAAGCCCTTGCATATTTTTTATGATAATGGTATTATAAGTATTAATATATACTTTTCATATAACTATTAGGGGGAACTATGAAAGCAGCAATTATGGGCTACGGCGTGGTCGGCTCCGGTGTGGGTGAAATCCTTTTAAAAAACGCCGCGCTGATAGAAAATAAATTGGGAGAGAAAATCGAAATTAAGTATGTGCTTGATTTAAGAGATTTTCCCGGTGATGTGTTAGAGAATAGACTCACCAAAAATTTTGAAGATATTCTTGCCGATGATGAAGTGAAACTCGTATGCGAAGCAATGGGCGGCACAAAACCGGCATATGAGTTTACCAAAAGGCTGCTCGAAGCGGGCAAGCATGTGGTATCCTCTAATAAAGAATTGGTTGCCACTTACGGGTATGAACTGTTAAAAACGGCAAAAGAACATAATGTAAACTATTTATTTGAGGCAGCCGTCGGCGGCGGTGTGCCGATATTAAGACCGCTGTGGCAATGCCTCGGCGCTAATCACATTGAGCGCTTTTACGGTATTTTAAACGGCACCACCAACTTTATTTTAACCAAAATGTATAATGAAGATATGCCGTTTGATGAAGCACTTGCGCTCGCGCAACAACTCGGTTATGCCGAAAAAGACCCCACGGCAGATATTGCCGGTGCCGATGTGTGCCGCAAAACCTGCATTTTGGCATCCATCAGTTTCGGCAAACACATTGACCCCGCACAAGTGCAAACGCAGGGCATACAAGATATTCATATTCGCGATGTATCTTACGCCAAAGCGAACGGATATGAAATTAAACTCTTAGGCTTTTGCGAGAAACTCGAAAACGGCAAAATTGATGCGATTGTTGCACCCTTCTTTGTGCCGAAAGAGAACCAAATTGCCACGGTCAGCGATGTGTTTAACGGCATTGTTGTGGTCGGCGATATGGTGGATGAAGTCTTTTTCTACGGCAGAGGTGCCGGTTCTCTTCCCACGGCGAGCGCCTGTGTTGCAGATTTGATGGACTGTGCGATGCACGCCGATAAACGCAAGAATTTCGGTTGGGGCGAAAGAGATGCCGCTTTTGTTGAAAAACATGCCAACTGCAAAACCACCTATTTTGTCAGAGGTGAGGGCGATATTAACGAGGTAAAAAAAGTATTTGGCGATGTCACTTTTCTCAGCTTACAGGGCGCACCGCTTGATGAGGTGGCATTTATTACCGCAAAAGAGACGGAAAGTGCGTTAGACAAAAAACTTGCCGACATAGGAAACCTCCATATCAGTGCCAAAATCAGAGTATTATAATACTTCACCAACTAAAAAATAACACTCGCTCGCGCGAGTGTTATTTTTTATGTTGTTACTTCCTTTGTTGTCGTTTGCATTGTTGTTTCGGGTGCAGCTTCGGTTGCTTTTTGCTCGGTGGTTACTTTCGCCTTCGGTTGCTGTTTTATGTAAGTATCAAACCCGGTAAAATCCCAAATTTTTACCACATTTTTTCTTGAGAGCATATCGCCTCTCTCTGTTTTGGCGAGCAAATAACAAATATAATCCTTTTTATCGGCACTGTCAAAACTTAAATTCCACGAAGTGAGTGTGTAGCCGATGCGGCTGAAAGCTGTATCAAAATAGGCTCTGAATTGTGCAGGTGACTTGCATTTCACTTCACTGCCCGATAGAGCGAAGCCGTATTCCTGTAAAGTCGTTATATAATCACTGCTGATGCGCTCGGTATTACTTTCATACCGGTGGCTCAACATCAAATACAACGGTTCGTAGGTACCGTCTAATCTGCGTTGCATAAAAATGGTGTTATCGTAATCCCAAGCGAAAAACGCAAAGCGTTCCGCTTCATACATATTACCGTTTTCAAAATAGTGGAAAGAGCAGATTTTAATACTTTTCCCGGATGCCTCTGCGTACAAGTAATGTTTGCCGCCCTTTTCCACATTTTTTATGAACATTTTAAACTGATCTAAATCATAATCCAAACCTTTGTTATAAGCGCGGTATTCGATTAACGGGTATGCCTCTTTGATGGGGTTCACAGAGCCGTTTTCAAACCCGTAAATACTCATTTCAAACACATAATGATACATATTCGCATCTGTGGCATATACCTTAGAAAACACGACACACAACTCATCCTGCCCATCGGCATTGATATCCGTAATTTGATAGCTGACAATACCGTTTAACTGCTCGCTGCCTATATTGCCGTTTTCACTGTATGCAACCACGCCGGTACGGCTTGCCACGGGGTTTTGTTTGAGCAGCACTTTATTCACATAATCCCAATATGCCACCCCAATTTGTGCGGGCGTATAGGTTTTATTAACCGTCGGTTCGGTAATGACGGTTTGCACGGAAACAGTTTGAGGCTCGGCGCGATGTGCAATAATAGTCTTTGTAATAAAATAGGTACATACGGCGCCCACCAAAATCACTGCGGAAAAAATAAAAGCAATCAGTGCCGCTTTTTTATTTTTTTGTTTTTCTTTTTTATCTAAATCCAACTGCTCGGGACTGAGCGTGATTTCTTCCGCCTGCAATTTTTGCGCCAGTGTTTTCGGCTTTTCCGGCTCTTTTTCTTTCACCGGAACATAATCATCAAAGCCGGAAAACTCATATTTTTTTACGAGTTCATCAAATTTTTTTAATTCATCTTTTTTGTTTTCTTTTTCTTTTTTAAAGTGCGGTATCAGTTTTACTTTTTTGCTTTGTGTATAGGCTTCAGAAGTAATATCTGCCAGCGGCACTTCAAAGCCTTTTAAGGCATCGGGAATTTTCATACTGCTAATGTCGTCAAACGCACTGCTGTCCGGCACAATCGGTTGTAAAGATATATTTTTACCGTGATATAACATGCACGCAGAGCCGGCTCTTTTATTCAGTAACAGAAAAAACTCTTCATACGTTTGCGCACCAAGCAAGGCGGATACATATGCCTGCTGCACAATCTCCGCCGCCTGTTCCTCATCGGGAATCACTTCACTCACAGCGCTAAATGCACTGCGCACACTGCTCGCATATAAGCCTTTGACCGCTGCCGCATTACCGCTTTTTGCCGATACAAAAATATCTTCCATAACCGTTTCCTTAAAATAAAATATATTTTTATTATAACAGATTTTCGGGATTAGTAAAGATTAGAATTTATGCGAACAGTTTGTTCGCTAAATTCTAATTTAGCGCACTAATCGTGCGCTAAATAAATAATAAATAAGAAATAAGAAATAAAAGTTGTGGGCGGGAACACCCGCACCCGTTCCGCTTCGCTCTATTTTTTGGATAGATTATATCTGTTTTGCGCATATTTAAGCCGAATTTAAGATTTAATCCAAACTAATATAA
>CADBJA010000034.1 GCA_902794945.1 Oscillospiraceae bacterium | reverse complement strand
TGATGTAGAAGAAGTAAGCGACAGATTGCAAAAGCGCAAGACCGATGGTCATATAACGCGTGATGGTTGCAATCTTCTTTCTGCCTTCTTCGCCCTCTTTTTCGAGCCTGCCGATGGCAGGGATGGCAACACCCAACAACTGAATAATAATGGATGCGTTGATGTACGGTGTGACACCGAGGGCAAACAGAGTACCGTAGTTAAATGCGGAACCTGTCATCATAGAGAAGTAAGTTAAGATATTACCGCCTGATGTATCAAGGGCTTCTGTGATGTTCACGAACGGAACAGGGATGTTTGCACCTATACGATAAAGAAGAATGATAAATAAAGTAAAAATCATCTTCTTTCTCAAATCTGCTGTTTTCCAAGCATTAGCGATAGTTCTAAACAACTTACATCACCTCTGCCTTTCCGCCTGCAGCTTCAATTTTAGCTTTAGCTGTTTGAGAAAAAGCATTGGCTTTTACATCGAGTTTTTTAGTGATTTCGCCGTTGCCTAAGATTTTAACGCCATCAAGCGTCTTCTTCAAAAGACCGCTTGCTACGATAGCATCTACATCTACAACTGCGCCATCTTCAAATCTTGCTTCTAAATCGGCAACGCTGACGGTTGCATATTCAGTTCTGAAAATGTTTGTGAAACCTCTCTTCGGTACACGCCTTTGCAAGGGCATTTGACCGCCTTCAAAACCGGGGCGAATGCTGCCGCCGGAACGAGCCTTTTGACCCTTGTGACCTTTACCGGCGGTTTTACCCTGACCGGAAGCCGGACCTCTACCGATTCTTTTGCGAGTTTTCTTTGAACCCTCCATAGGAGATAAATCGTGTAAATTCATTTATGCGCACCTCCTTAGCCTTCAACTACTGCAACAAGGTGACAAATCTTTTTGATTTTACCTTGTGTTTGGGCATTATCGGGTTGTACCTTTTCATCACCGATTTTGAAAAGACCGAGAGCGTGTGCAGTTGCAATTTGGTCTTTTTTGCAGCCGATGAGGCTTTTGACCAATTTTACCGTAACAGTTTTATTTGCCATGTTGCCTGCCCTCCTATTCCAAAATCTCTTTCGCACTCTTGCCGCGGATAGCCGCAACTTCATCTACCGTGCGAAGCTTTGATAAACCGTCAAATGTTGCTCTAACTACATTGATGGGGTTGTTTGAGCGGAGCGCCTTGGTACGAATATCTTTAATACCTGCGGATTCTACAACCGCACGAACGGGACCGCCCGCAATAACACCGGTACCGGGAGCAGCAGGCTTCATGAGCACTGCGCCTGCACCGTACTTACCAATAATCTCGTGAGGAATGGTTGTTCCCTTCATAGATACTTTGATAAGATTTTTTCTTGCCGCTTCGGTACCCTTACGGATAGCATCCGGAACTTCGCCGGATTTACCCAGACCAAAACCGACTGTGCCTTTGCCGTCACCGACAACGACCAATGCAGCGAACTTGAAAATTCTACCGCCCTTAACAGTCTTTGATACCCTGTTAAGCGTGACAAGTCTTTCCTGCAATTCTTCTTGCTGTTCAATCTTAGCCATCAGTATCCTCCTTCTTAGAACTTTAATCCACCCTCGCGGGCACCATCGGCGAGTGCTTGCACTCTACCGGTATACACATAACCACCACGGTCAAATACGACTTCGGTGATATTCTTCTCGGCTGCACGCTCGGCAATCTTTTTGCCGACTGCTTTTGCCGCTTCTACATTACCGCCATATTCGGTGAAATCTTTCTCAGTGGTAGATGCTGCGCAGAGTGTAACACCCTTTGTATCATCAATAATCTGAGCATAGATGTTGCTAAGCGAACGGTAAACTGCTAAACGAGGACGCTCGGCAGTTCCGTTAATCTTGCCACGAACACGAGCATGGCGCTTTTGACGGCTTTTATTGCTATCAATCTTTGAAACCATTTCGCTAATCCTCCTTTATTATGCTTTACCTGCTTTACCTTCCTTACGGCGGATATGCTCGTAATCATACTTGATACCCTTGCCCTTGTAAGGTTCGGGAAGTCTTTTTTCACGAACAACCGCTGCGAACTGACCAACCTTTTGTTTGTCAGCACCGGAAATGATGATAGTGTTTGCGTTGGGCACTTCAATGGTGATGCCTTCCGGCTCAGCCATAACCACATCGTGAGAATAGCCGAGGTTCATCACAAGCTCATTACCCTGCTTCTTGGCACGGTAACCAACGCCGTTAATTTCTAATTTCTTTGAGTAGCCCTCGGTGACACCCTTTACCATATTCATAATAAGAGAGTTGTATAAACCGTGAAGAGCCTTTGACTTATTTGTATCATCAGGGCGTGTTAAAGTCATCACGCCGTCTTTAAGTTCAATCGCAATAATCTTATCAACCGTTTGCGTAAGAGTGCCCTTGGGGCCTTTCACGGTCACAACCTGACCGTCAACATTGCACTCAACACCAGCCGGAATTGCGATTGGTCTTTTGCCTATTCTTGACAATTAAGTGCACCTCCTACCAAATGAATGCGAGAACTTCGCCGCCCACATTTGCTTTGCGGGCCTCTTTATCGGTCATAACACCCTTCGGTGTGGAAATAATCGCTACACCGAGGCCTTTCATTACCTTAGGCATATCTTCTACGCCGGTGTAAATTCTAAGACCGGGTTTGGAAACTCTTCTGAGCCCCGTAATACCCTGTGATTTGTTTTGGCCGTATTTTAAAGTCATATGAATGACGCCTTGTTTACCGTCTTCAATCACTTCAAAGCCTTTAATGTAACCTTCATCAACAAGAATCTGAGCAATTGCTTTCTTCATGTTTGATGCAGGAATATCAACTGTTTCATGCTTTTGGGAATTAGCGTTTCTAATTCTTGTAAGCATATCAGCTATCGGATCTGTAATATGCATGCATTAAACCTCCTTCAATTGCTTACCAACTTGCTTTTTTTACGCCCGGAATTTCGCCCTTATGAGCTAATTCTCTGAAGCATATACGACATACACCATACTTACGAAGGTAGGAATGAGGTCTGCCGCAAATCTTACATCTGTTATAGGCTCTGGTCGAATACTTCGGCTTGCGAGCCTGCTTAACTTTCATAGATGTTTTAGCCATTCTCTATCCCTCCTTATCTTGCGAACGGTGCGCCCATGAGAGTTAAAAGCTCACGAGCTTCTTCGTCTGTATTAGCGGTTGTAACAAAGTTGATGTCCATACCTCTAACCTTGTCAATCTTATCATAATCGATTTCAGGGAAAATCAACTGCTCTTTGATACCGACGGAGTAGTTACCTCTGCCGTCAAAAGCATCCGGATTAATACCTCTGAAGTCACGCACTCTCGGGAGAGCCACATTGAAGAATCTGTCAACAAATTCATACATTCTCTCACCGCGAAGAGTTACTTTAAAGCCTACGATTTGACCGTCACGCACTTTGAAGTTCGCTACGGACTTCTTTGCACGGCAAACGATAGGACGCTGACCTGTAATCTGCATTAAGTCGCTGGTTACAGCGTCTACGATTTTGGAATTGTCACGAGCTTCACCGCAAGCAACATTGATAACCACTTTATCAAGTTTCGGGATGCTCATAACAGATGTGTACTCAAACTTTTTCATCAAAGCAGGTGCTACCTCTTTGAGATAAGTCTCTTTCAGTCTTGCTGCCATGTTTACCTCCCTTAGAATGTTGCGTTGCACTTCTTGCAAACACGCGCCTTGTTGCCCTTCTTATCTACGCCGTGGCCAACTCTGGTAGCCTTGCCGCATTTGGGGCAAACAAGTTGAACTTTGCTTGCATAGAGCGCGCTCTCTGTTTTAATCAATCCGCCCGGATCGCCTTGCTGACGGGGTTTTGCGTGCTTGGTGATGATGTTAACACCTTCCACAATCACTTTACCCTCTTTCGGGCTGACTGCCTTTACTTTACCGACTACGCCGCGGTCCTTGCCGTTGATGACTTGAACCTTGTCGCCTGTTTTTACAAACAATTTACTCATTACTTCGACCTCCTTACAGTACTTCCGGAGCGAGGGAAAGGATTTTTGTGTAATCCTTTTCTCTTAACTCTCTTGCTACGGGCCCGAAGATACGAGTACCTGTCGGATTCTTATCTTCTTTGATAATGACTGCTGCGTTTTCATCGAAACGAAGGTACTGACCGTCTGCACGGCGCACGCCCTTCGCGGAACGAACAACAACAGCTTTCACTACATCGCCTTTCTTAACAACGCCGCCGGGTGCAGCCTTTTTGACTGAACACACGATAACGTCACCAATGTTGGCATACCTTCTGCCTGTTCCTCCAAGTACACGGATGCACATTAATTCTTTTGCTCCGGTATTGTCGGCAACCTTAAGGTAAGTTTGTTGCTGAATCATCAGTGATTGCCTCCTTAAAAATTACTTGGCTTTTTCTATAATTTCTACAACTCTCCATCTCTTATCTTTAGAGAGGGGACGAGTTTCCATAATCAGCACCTTATCGCCGATGCCACACTCATTCTTTTCATCATGAGCTTTGTACTTCACAGTACGGTTGATGATTTTGTTGTAAAGCGGATGGCGTACCTTATCTTTAATAGATACAACAACGGTTTTATCCATCTTATCGCTTGAAACAACACCAACTCTTGTTTTTCTAAGATTTCTTTCGCTCACAGCTTAATCCTCCCTTCGCTTATTCAGCAGCGCCGTTTTCATTTTGGACTGTCTTGATACGAGCAATATCCTTTTTCACGGCGTTGATACGCATTGGGTTATCGAGCTGATTAATGGCTTGCTGGAAGCGAAGCTTAAACAATTCGTCTTTCAGCTCAAGAAGCTGCTTATCAAGCTCTTCAGCTGACATTTTTCTGATTTCGCTTGCTTTCATTATTGCTCACCACCCATTTCTTCTTCTTTTTTTACAAATTTGCATTTTACAGGCAACTTGTTGGCTGCAAGACGCATAGCTTCCCTTGCAACGGACTCATCGACACCTTTGATTTCGAAGAGTACCTTGCCCGGTTTTACCACTGCTACCCAATATTCCGGTGAACCTTTACCGGAACCCATGCGGGTTTCTGCAGGCTTTGCAGTAACGGGCTTGTCGGGGAAAATTTTGATCCATACCTGACCGCCACGCTTGATATAACGCGTCATAGCGACACGGGCAGCCTCGATTTGGTTTGCGGTAATCCAGCAAGGCTCAATTGCCTGAAGACCGAAATCACCGTAAGTGACTGTGTTACCTCTGAGAGCCTTACCTTTCATACGGCCTCTCTGAACACGGCGGTATTTAACACGCTTAGGCATTAACATTGCGCTTGCCTCCTTCCCTGCGAGGTCTACGCTTGCTGCGCGCCTCGTGAAGAACTTCACCGCGATACAACCAAACCTTTACACCGATACGACCGTAAGTGGTTTTTGCTTCTGCAAAACCGTAGTCGATGTCGGCACGGATGGTTTGAAGCGGAATTGTGCCTTCTTTGTATGTTTCAGAGCGGGCAATTTCTGCGCCGCCGAGACGACCTGATACTTGAACTTTGATGCCGCGAGCGTGCAAACGCATTGCATTGCCGATTGCCTTTTTCACGGCTCTTCTGAAGGAAATTCTTCTTTCAAGCTGAGAAGCGATGTTCTCTGCAACGAGTGTTGCATTGAGGTCGGGTTGTTTAATATCAACAATATTTAAAGAAACATCTTTGCCGAGTTTCTTTTCGCAATCCTCTTTGAGTTTTGCGATTTCAGCGCCCTGACGACCGATGATGATACCGGGCTTCGCGCAGTGAATGTTGATGGTTACTTTGTTGGAACTTCTCTCGATTTCAATCTTGGCTACGCCTGCATCATAGAGTCTGTTCTTTAAGTAAACTCTGATTTCGTGGTCTTCAACAAGTGTCTTGCCGAACACATCTTTGCGTGCGTACCAACGAGAATCCCAATTTTTAATAACACCGATTCTTAAACCGGTAGGATTAACTTTCTGTCCCATAAATCTCTATCCCCCTTCTTATTCTTTCTCTGCAAGAGTTAAGGAGATGTGCGAAGTTCTCTTGTTGATTCTGTACGCACGACCCTGTGCTCTCGGTCTGATTCTCTTGAGGATAGGTCCGGGACCTACCTGACATTCCTTCACATATAAACTCGAAGGATCCATATCGAAATTGTTTTCCGCATTAGCAGCTGCAGATTTAAGCAGCTTTAATACCGGCTCGCATGCCACTTTCGGTGTGTACTGAAGAATAGCCATTGCCTTATCTACCGGTTGATTGCGGATGAGATCCAAAACGATCTGAATCTTACGAGGAGACATGCGGACATAAGTAACTTTTGCTGTTGCTTCCATTTTAATTTCTCCTTTCATCCGCCTTATTTCGTGGTTTTGGCACCTGCGTGCCCTCTGAATGTTCTGGTGGGTGCAAACTCGCCGAGTTTGTGACCGACCATATCTTCCGTTACATATACAGGAACGTGCTTGCGGCCGTCATGCACTGCGAAAGTGTGACCAACAAAATCCGGATAGATTGTTGATGCACGGCTCCAAGTCTTAAGAACCTGTTTTTCACCGCTTGCGTTCATAGCCTGAACTCTCTTGAGCAATACAGGCTGTACAAATGGTGCCTTTTTAGTACTTCTACTCATTGTTTATTGCTCCTTTCGACTATTTACCGTTACGGCGTCTTACAATCATCTTATTAGATGCTTTCTTCTTATCACGAGTCTTGTAACCGAGAGTGGGTTTACCCCAAGGAGTTACAGGGCCCGGTCTACCGATAGGTGATTTACCTTCACCACCACCGTGGGGGTGGTCATTCGGGTTCATAACGGAACCGCGAACAGTCGGTCTCCAACCCATGTGGCGTTTACGGCCTGCTTTACCGATTTTGACATTCTCATGGTCAATGTTGGAAACCTGACCGATGGTAGCCATGCAGTTAATCGGCACATTGCGAAGTTCTGTTGAGGGTAATCTCAAAAGAGCCATACCGTTTTCTTTCGCCATAAGTTGTGCGCTGTTACCGGCGGAGCGAACAAGCTGTGCACCCTTACCGGGATGCATTTCAACATTGTGAATAACCGTACCGACCGGGATATTGAGCAACGGTAATGCGTTACCTGCTTTAATATCGGCATCGGGACCGGAAACTACTTTATCGCCGACTTTTAAGCCGTTGGGAGCGATAATGTATCTCTTCTCGCCATCTTCATACTGAAGTAATGCGATGAATGCGGAACGGTTGGGGTCGTACTCTAATGTGAGCACTTCTGCTTCGATACCTACCTTATCTCTCTTGAAGTCGATTACACGGTACTTTCTGCGGTTGCCGCCACCGTGATGGCGCACCGTGATTCTACCGTAGCTGTTACGACCGGAATGCTTTTTGACAGGCTCTAAAAGGCTTCTTTCGGGTTCTACCTTGGAAAGACCTCTGTAGTCTGTGCCGGACATCCCTCTTCTGCCGGGAGTGGTAGGATTGTAAAATTTAATTGGCATTTCTTTACTCTCCTATCTGAACAAGATTTGGCGGAACATGCCTATTCCATACATCATCTGTTCAATATTTTTAATGATTAATTAACTAATTACATAAGTCCGTCGAAGAATTCGATTGTCTTGGAATTCTCGGTGATGGTCACGATAGCTTTCTTCCAGGAAGCGGTGCGACCTTGGGACATACCCTGTCTTCTTAACTGACCTCTAACAGGCATGGTGTTTACTTTTGCCACTTCAATACCGAAAAGTTCTTCAGCAGCCTTTTTGATTTCAATTTTATTGGCATCTTTGGCTACTTTGAAAGTGTACTTTCTCACTTGTGCATCCATCATGCTTTTTTCGGTAATGATAGGTTTAATAATAATATCTTGAGCGAGTTTCATTTTAAGCATATACCTCCTCAATCTTCTTAACGCCTGCCTCGGTAATTACAAGGTTGTTTGCATTAAGGATATCATAAGTGCTGATGGTGTTAACGGTTGCAACCTTTACGCCTGCAATGTTTCTTGCACTCTTATAAATTGTTTCGTCTTTTTCAGGTAAAACAATTAAAGTCTTTTTGCCGACCTTTAAAGCCTTTAACACCTCGGCAGCTTTAGCGGTTTTGATTTCATCGAGTTTGAACTCGTTGAGAACAATCAATTCCTCAGCAGCTGTTTTGGCAGATAAAGCGGACTTCAAAGCAAGTCTCTTTGTCTTTCTTGTCATACCTACACTGTATTTTCTGGGCTTCGGGCCAAGAGCGATACCACCGTGAATCCACTGTGTTGCTCTGGTGGAACCCTGACGAGCACGACCTGTGCCCTTTTGTCTCCAAGGCTTTTTACCGCCGCCGCTTACTTCAGAGCGAGTAAGGGTTGACTGTGTGCCCTGGCGCTGATTTGCAAGGTAACTAACCACTGCTAAATGCATAGCGGTTTTATTCGGTTCGATACCAAACACGCCTTCAGCTAATTCGAGGTCTGATACCTTTTTGCCTGCGGTATCAACAACTTTAACTTTGAGCATTTTCTAATCTCCCTTCCTTACGCTTTTTTAACGGCACTTGCGATAGTAACAACAGAACCTTTTGCACCGGGGATTGCACCCTTGATGGCAATGAGGTTGTTTTCGGCATCAACCTTGGCAATGCACAAATTCTGAACGGTTACTTTTTCTGCACCGAGATGACCTGCTAACTTCTTGCCCTTAAATACTCTTGAGGGGTCGGAGCAAGCACCCAAGGAACCTGCGTGACGGGCGTTCGGGCCTGTACCGTGAGACTCTTTAAGTCTGCTGAAGTTCCATCTTTTAATCGCACCGGCAGTACCTTTACCTTTACTGGTGCCGCGTACATCAACGATGTCGCCTACTTCAAATACATCTGCTTTGATGATGTCGCCCGTGTTTAAACTTTCAAGATCATCAAGTTTAAATTCTCTGAGGTACTTTTTGGGAGCAACATCCGCTTTCTTGAAGTGACCCTGCATCGGCTTGTTGGTTTTGTTGAGCTTTAACTCGCCGAAACCTAACTGAGCTGCCGCATAACCGTCTTTCTCTACGGTTTTGATCTGAACGACTGCGCACGGACCTGCTTCAACAACTGTTACAGGGATTACCGCACCGTCTTCAGCGAAAATCTGGGTCATACCGATTTTCTTTGCGATGAGACCTTTTTTCATCGTGTTTATTCCTCCTTATGGTTATTGGTCGGGGGCATCCCCGACATGACCTGACGACGATTGGTTAACGCTTATTAGTCTTGTGAAAAACTCTTAATGTCAACATCAACGCCAACAGGAAGCTCAAGATTTGTTAACGCTTCTAATGTTTTGTTAGAAGGTCTTACAATATCGATAAGCCTTTTGTGGGTTCTTTGTTCAAACTGCTCACGGCTGTCTTTATACTTATGAACAGCACGAAGGATTGTAACAATCTCTTTGTCTGTCGGAAGCGGAATCGGGCCGCTTACCTTTGCGCCAGTACGCTTTGCAGTTTCAACAATGAGTTCGGATGCCTGATCCACAACATTGTGGTCATATCCTTTGAGTCTGATTCTGATTTTTACATTCTTTGCCATTGTTTTGGCTCCTTTCCTAATTCTGCCTATCGGCAGGTTCGGGGCGGCTGAACAACAACCTTGCCGTGTGTTTCAAACGCGGCCTTTTTAAAATTCCGGAAACCGCAAGTTCTTCCGGATTCATTCAGCCCGCAGCAGAAATTCGGGTTAGTATTTCTGCCGACTTTTGCGCCCGGTTTAAAATCGGACATACTCCTCGAAAATTCCCAATCTCTCGGGCTTTTGCCCTCGGATTGCCACCTTCCGAATCGACGCATATCATGCTCTGCCTTATATATAAAATAAAATAGTCACGCAGAGCAACGTGACCATTTTACCGCACCTATATAATAAAGTCAAGAAAATTATTCGACAATTGATTATTTTTGTATCATTTCACAACAAATACACAAATTTATGCGTTAAATTTCTACCTTTTGCACAAAGTGAATTTTCAGCATTTTGTATAATTTTGGCGTTCCTTGACTGACATTTTGCACAAATACTCTGTTTTGCACTGTTTTTAGTGCAAAATACTCAACGCAGTTTATTAATATTAACAATGATATGTTAAATTCTAATTTAGCGCACTAAGCGTGCGCTAAATAAATAAAAAATAAGAAATAAAAAATAAAAGTTGAGGGCGGGACACCCGCACCCGTTCCGCTTCGCTCTAATAAATAAGAGAG
>CADBJA010000033.1 GCA_902794945.1 Oscillospiraceae bacterium | reverse complement strand
TTTCGGGGGTTTCCAAAGGGGTATTAGAGATGTTAGTTTAAGTTCTATCTTTCTTTTGTTTTACCAACACAAGTTGCAACTAAGACCCCTTGGTCGTTTAGGAGTTCTTAGAACCCAATCGAAAGGGTTCTAAGCGACCCTTTGCTTACTTTCACTGTCGCTTAGGAAAGTAAGTGCCCGCGCGGCATGAGCGCAAAGTGAATTAAAAATCATATTTAAAACAAACAAACTAATGTTGATAAGAAGAATGTATCTACCAATCAAGTGCGAATGTGTCGCCTTTATATTTCAAAATTTTTTTCTGTCTCTTTTCACGAAAATAAGAAAAGAGACAGAAAAAAATTTTCTATTGACAACGGCAAAAACTATGATATAATCTTATTTTGTATCAGTATTTTAATTTATAAACTAAATAAATTAAAATCATCTGCATTCATATCATGCGCCATACTGCGTATAGAATAGATTGTCAAAGACCAGTTTTGACAACAGATTGGAGGAGAGAAATATGTTAAGAACTTACCAGCCTAAGAAAAGACACAGAAAAAAGGAACATGGTTTTCGCAAGAGAATGGCTACCAAAAACGGTCGTAAAGTGTTAGCACGCCGTCGTGCAAAGGGTCGCAAACAACTCACTTACTAATTTTTACGGTGAATGGATAAGTACGAAAGTATAAAACTGAATAAAGATTTTCGTTTTCTGTATGCAAGAGGGCATAGTTTTGTCAGCCCGTGTGTGGTGGTTTATTTCAAAAAAAATAAATTAGACCATAACAGGCTCGGCATTACTACCGGCAAAAAAATCGGAAAAGCCGTTAAACGAAATCGCGCCCGCAGACTCATTCGCGTGGCATTTCGTACGCTTGAGCCCGCATTAAACGGAACCTATGATTTTGTGATTGTGGCAAGAACACGCTGTGTGTTTGCCGGTGCGGCGCAGGTAACGAAAGATTTAAATAACTGTTTTATACAAGCCGGTATTTTGAAAGATGAAAAAAATTCTTAAAGCGTTAATCCGATTTTATCAAATAGTGTTATCGCCGCTTTCACACGGCTGTTGTCGTTTTTATCCGACTTGTTCGGCTTATGCTCTTGAAGCGATTGAAGTTCACGGTGCTTTAAAAGGTTCGTGGCTTGCTTTTAAGAGAATTTTAAGGTGTAATCCCCTTTTTCCGGGAGGTTATGACCCGGTTCCGCCTAAAAAATAATTAAGGTAGGCGAAACTAAAAACACAGGAGAACAAAATGAGTAATATTTTCGGATTTATTTACAACATTTTTGGATATGTTCTCGGTTTTATTTACGAGTTATTCAAAAATACGCCGGCACCGTATGTCATTTCTTTAATTGTATTTACGGTGTTAACCAGAATTATTTTGTTGCCGACGGCAATTCCGCAACAAAAAAATCAGGCAAAGCAATTCAGAATTCAACCGAAACTGCAAAAAATCCAACAAAAGTTTGGCAACGACCGCCAAAAAGTATCCGAAGAACAACAAAAACTTTATCAAAGAGAAGGGTATAATCCCATGGCTGCCGGCTGCGGTCCGATGTTGATTTCATTACCCTTACTTTGGGGTGTTTACGGTGCCATTACAAGACCGATTTCTTATGTGTTGCATTTTAAAGACCAGGTTGCAAAATTATTGGAAGACGGTACCGTTAAAAAATTTTTTGAGCAAATCAGCACCAGCAAAAGAAGTTCTTATTACCAAGAACTGCTTGTGCTCAACCAGTTAAAAGATTCATCTTCAAAAATTACCCAAAAGGTGGGTGCAATTTTTTCACCCGACCAAATTACACAGATGAATCAATTTGCGCAAGGGTTTACCCTTTTCGGTATTGATTTAACGCAAACCCCCTCTATTAAAGAGTTTGGTGTTCTGTGGATTATTCCTGCACTCGCAGGTATCACTTCATTTTTAACATCCTTTTATTCTACAAGAATGCAAAAAAAATATAACCCCACTATGTCAAAAGGTTCCAATGCGATGAGCCAGGGTTGTATGATGGCATTTATGCCTTTATTTTCTATTTACCTTTGCTTCACCGTTCCGGCAGGCGTAGGTTTTTATTGGGTGATTTCCAACATCTTTGCATTCTTCCAAACGGTATTACTTTCTAATGTCTATGCTCCGCCGAAAGTTGCGGCAAAAAATATGATTCACGATGTCATTAACAGATTTGCATATGAAAAGAATGTCAAAGACAGAAAGACCGTTGTTGAATAAGAAGAAAAAGAATTTCGTTTTAACAAAACGGAGGTATTAATTTGATTATTGAAAAAATCGGCGAGGGTGAAACCATAGAGGAAGCGCGCGAAAATGCGAGAGCCCTTTTAAATGCACCCGAATATGCCGACATTAAGTTTGATATTATTTGTGCGCCGACCAAAAAAATATTAGGGTTGTTCGGCGGCAAAAAGGCGCAGGTAAAGGCTTCTTATGAAAAAGAAGAAAAGAAAAAGAAACAGCCTGCAAAAGTAAAAGCCAAAAAAACGGAAAAGAAACCTGCCAAAAAAATCGTGAAGGAAGAAAATATTAAAATTCCGACACCGAAGACAGATAAAAAAGAAGAAAAGCAAAGAGAACCCGTTACTCCCGAAAGGCTTGAAAAAGCACGCGTAGAGTGTGAAGCCTATGTCAAAGACATCACTTCCAAAATGCTTGGCAGAGAAGTGCAAACCACTTCTTCCACACAGGATGGAACTACCGTGATTATTAATCTTGATAGCGGTGACCATGATATTGACGGTATGATTATCGGTCACAGGGGTGAAACACTCGATGCTGTTCAATACCTCGCTTCTTTGGTGGCAAACAAAGGACACGACGATTATGTCAGAGTTACTTTAGATGTTGCCAATTACAGAGAGAAGAGAAAAACCACTTTAACCGCTCTTGCACACAGAAATGCCAAAAATGCACTGCGCACCGGCAGAAGAATTACACTTGAGCCGATGAACCCGTATGAAAGACATATTATTCATACCGCTGTGCAGGATATTGAAGGTGTCACCAGTCACTCTATCGGCTCTAATGTTGAGAGAAGAGTTGTTATTTCTCCGGCTGATGGCGGTAGAAGTAGAAATGACCGCAGAGGCGGCAGAAGAAACGGCGGCTATCATCGCTCTCAAAAGAGTACAACTGGCCCGACCGAAAACAGAGAACCTAAAAAGGATCTTTCCTCTGCACCGTTATACGGTATCGTTTCAAAAGTGGAAAAAAGCGAAGAATAATTTTGTACCGAAATGGTGGTGGAGGATTCCACCACCGTTTTTCTTTTCAATAACCATTTAGTTTATGAGGGAATGATATGAAAACCATTGCAGCGATTTCTACCGCACCCGCTGTGGGCGGTATCGGTGTTATCAGAATTAGCGGAGAACAGGCGATTGAGATTGCCCAAAGCGTATTCCGTCCGCTTTCTACCAAAAAAAGCCTTTCCGAAATGAAGGGCTATACCGCTGCGTTCGGTTATGTACATACGCCCGATAACAGAAAATTAGATGAATGTGTGGCTCTTGTTTTCAGAGCACCTCATTCTTATACCGGTGAAAATGTGGTAGAGTTATCTTGCCACGGCGGACTTTTTTTACTTAAAAAAGTGCTTGAGGCGGTGTATGCGGCAGGGGCAGTTCCCGCCGAAGCCGGAGAATTTACCAAAAGGGCTTTTTTAAATAAAAAAATAGATTTAACCGAAGCGGAAGCCGTCGCTTCCATCATTGCCGCACACTCGGATGCTTCTGCAGCAGCGGCGGTGAGCGCGAAAGACGGTGTACTCTTTCAAAAAATACAAAAAATTGCATCCGATTTGGTTTTGCTTTCCGCCCACCTTGCGGCGTGGACAGATTACCCGGATGATGATATTGATGCGTTGGATTTCGGGCAGTTGGAAAAAACATTAAGCACGGCAAAAAAAGAGTGTGAAGCATTACTTTCCACTTTTGATGCGGCGCAGATAGTCAGTGTCGGGGTAGATACTGCCATTATCGGCAGAACCAATGTCGGCAAATCGAGTTTGATGAATTTGATTTGCGGGGAAGAAAAAAGTATCGTCACCGATATTGCAGGCACCACGCGTGATGTGGTTGAAACGAGTGTGCGTATGGGCAATGCCGTTTTGAAATTATCCGACACGGCGGGCTTGCGTGAAAGTGAAGATAAGGTGGAACAAATCGGGATTGAACTTTCTCGTAAAAAAGCGCTCTCCGCTTCCTTTATTTTAGCGGTTTTCGATGTTTCCAAGCCTTTGGAGGACGAAGATTTTGCCCTTTTGGAGACGATAAAAAATAAACGCGCAATACTTGTACTGAATAAAACGGATTTATCGGCTGTGTGGCAGCCTGAAATTTTGGAAAAATACGCTAAAAAAACAGTTTTTCTTTCTGCAAAAGAGGGTAACGGCTATCAAAACCTTGTGGATGCGGTGGAGGATGCGCTCGGTACAAAAGATTTTAATCCGTATGCGCCGATGCTCGCAACCGAACGGCAAAAAGTGTGTTTATTGAATGCAAGCGGTTGTATTGAGGAAGCACTCGATGCGATTCATATGGGGCTGACATTAGATGCCGTCAATGTCAGTATCGACAGTGCGATTAACGCTTTTTTAGAATTAACGGGCGAGAGAGCCACTGAAAGAATAACGGAAGAAATCTTTAAAAATTTCTGTGTAGGTAAATAAAAGAATATGGAATTTTTTGCAAAACAATATGATATCATTGTTATCGGTGCCGGGCATGCCGGCATTGAAGCCGCGCTTGCCGGTGCAAGGCTCGGTGTTTCGACTGCCGTTTTTGCCATTAATTTGGATTCTGTCGGCAATATGCCCTGTAATCCGTCGATTGGCGGCACATCTAAAGGGCACTTAGTGCGTGAAATTGATGCGCTTGGCGGTGAAATGGGTATTGCGGCAGATGCGAATTTAATTCAGTCCAGAATGTTAAACCTCGGCAAAGGTCCGGCAGTCCATTCTTTAAGAGCGCAAATTGACCGCAAAGATTATGCGCGCTATATGAAACATGTGTTGGAAACACAGGAACATTTGGATTTAATACAAGCCGAAATTACAGATTTATATAAAAAGGAAGATACTTGGTTTGTCAAAACCAAGTTAGAAGCCGTTTACAGTGCTGCTTGTGTGATTTTAGCGACCGGCACTTTTCTTGCCGGTAAAATCTATGTGGGGGATGTTTCTTTTGAAAGCGGGCCGGACGGTATGTTCCCGGCAAAAGAACTGGGTGTCGCCGTGCGTGCTTTAGGCTTGCCGATACGCCGTTTTAAAACCGGTACCCCCTCCAGGGTGAACCGCAGAAGTATTGATTTTACGAAAATGGAAGAGCAAAAAGGAGATGCCGATTTAGTGCACTTCTCTTTTGACCCGCGCTGTAAAATTGAAAACAAAATCTCTTGTCATATTACGTATACAAATGAAACTACAAAACAAATCATTTTAGATAATTTAGACCGTTCACCGATGTATGCGGGTAAAATAGAGGGCAAGGGACCGCGTTATTGCCCCAGTATTGAAGATAAAATCGTGCGTTTCAGCGAAAAACAGCGCCACCAAATTTTTATAGAGCCTTGCGGATTGGATACGGAAGAGATGTATTTACAAGGACTTTCTTCTTCATTGCCGGAAGATGTGCAGGCAGATTTTGTGCACTCTATTGCGGGACTCGAACACGCGCAAATTATGCGCAATGCCTATGCAATTGAATATGATTGTGTAGACCCGACAGCACTCGGCGCTTCGCTTGAGTTTTTAGATTTTGATGGTTTATTCGGTGCCGGTCAGTTTAACGGTTCCAGCGGCTATGAAGAGGCAGCAGCACAAGGTCTTGTTGCCGGTATTAATGCTGCCCACAAGATATTGGGTAAAGAACCGTTAATTTTAGACCGTGCCGGCTCCTACATCGGTACCCTGATTGATGATTTGGTCACCAAAGGGTGTACAGACCCCTACCGTATGATGACCAGCCGCAGCGAATACCGTTTGGTGTTACGGCAAGACAATGCGGATGAGCGCTTAACGCCGATAGGCTATGAAATCGGCTTAATCAGTGAAGAACGCTACCAAATATTTTTAGAAAAGCAGGCAATGATACGCGCGGAACGCAAAAGGATTGAAAAAACTTCTATACCCTGCACGGATGAAGTGAATGCAATACTTGTTTCACATGAAACATCCCCATTGAAAAAAGGTTGTAAGATGATTGAACTGCTCAAAAGACCCTCCATTAGTTATGATAGTCTTGCTCCGATTGACACTTCAAGACCCAATTTGCCGCGAGAAGTTTTTGAGCAGGTGGAAATCTCCATTAAATATGAGGGTTACATCAAACGGCAGGAAGCGCAGATTAAAGAAATGCGCCGATTGGAAAAGAAAATCATCCCTGCCCATACCGACTATGAAACCATTACCGGTTTGCGGTTAGAGGCGGCTGAAAAACTCTCTAAAATCAGACCGCATAATGTGGGACAGGCAAGCCGTATCAGCGGTGTAACGCCGGCAGATATCAGTGTACTCTTAATTTACCTTACAAAGGCGGGTGAAGAAAATGATTGACCAAGCGTTATTAAAAACCTACCTTGCCGATGAAGGACTTACATACAGTGATGAGGTGATTTTAAAATTAGACCGTTTTGCGGAACTTCTTTTAGAGCGCAACCAAAGCGTGAACCTGACAGCGATTAAAGAGCCGGATGCCGTATTGGTGAAACATTTATTAGACAGTTTATTCATTTTTAAATATGTCTTGTTTTCCGAAGGGGCAAAAGTGATTGATGTGGGTTGCGGTGCAGGGTTTCCCTCTATGCCGATGCTCATTGCAAGAAATGATTTAAAAATGCACTTTTTAGATTCCACACAAAAGAAACTTTGTTTTATTGAAGATGCGTTGGCAACCTTGCAATTAAACGGAACCGTGATTCACACCAGGGCAGAAGAATATGCCAAAAAGAATGTTTCCCGTGAAACATTTGATTTTGCCGTAGCACGCGCCGTGGCGAATTTAAGCAGTTTGAGTGAATTGACCCTGCCTCTCGTAACCCCCGGCGGATATTTTATCGCAATGAAGGGCAAAGAGGGAGAGGAAGAATTAGAACAGGCAAAAGCCGCCATTAAAATTCTCGGCGGTAAAACACAGGCACTGCATACCTTTACTTTGCCGGATGGCAGCAGCAGAACGATGATTGTGGTAAAAAAGATATCGCAAACGCCGACAAAATACCCACGTACTTCGGCAGCCATTTTAAAAAAACCGTTGTCATAAGTAAAATCACCTGTTTTTCTGTCGTTTTTTGCGATGAAAAAGAGTGGACAGGCACCAAAAATCATGATACAATCTAACCGTAGTGAAAACCACTACGGTTTCTCTTTACCGAGAGTGACGGACTCGGTAAAGAGAAAAGCCTTGGAGTGGCGAAAGCAGTTACCCCTGTTTTCACACTCGCTCGTTCTGTGCTTCTCCACAAAGCACAGGAATATACTTTTCTTCTCACACCCCCAATAACACAGGAAAGGCAGAGGCGACCCCTCTGTCTTTTCTGTGTATATGCGTCGAGTGCAGGGGATATTGCTTTGAAAAAACGCCCCCTTTTGGCGAACTGCAGCCAACTGCTCACTTGCCTTACACAAAGTAAGGCTGCATTCACATTTGACTGTATTTCATCTGAACTATGGCGTTTTTGCTAAAGCGCTACTCCCGCATTTGGCGCACTGTAATGTATAATAGAAAGGAAAGTTTACAGTAAACAGAATACAGTTTACAGAATAAGGTTGGCTGAAAATCCGACACCCAATAAAAATAATAATGAGTGAATAGTAAAATATAAAAAGTAAATATGATGTTTTCCAATTTCAACCGCTTAACGGCGCCCCTTGTGAGGGGAGCTGTCGCCCTTGGCGACTGAGGGGTAGTCAGATTAGAAGAGAGTAATATAATATTCTACAGTTCCAACCGCTTAACGGCGCCCCTTGTGAGGGGAGCTGTCGCCCTTGGCGACTGAGGGGTAGTCGGATTAGAAGAGAGCAATATAATATTCTACAGTTCTAACCGCTTAACGGCGCCCCCTGTGAGGAAAAACTGTCGGCTTGCCGACAACTATGAGTGATAACGAGTAACTACAACAAAGCAAGAAATACTTTGTTGGGTGTTTTCTCACACCGTAAAACAGCGTGAAACCGTGCAAACCACAATATCTTGATAAAACGCTGTTGTCAAGCCATATTTTAATGGTAAAATGAACAAAATACCGCCGTGAAATTCTTTGTATGTTTCATGTGAAACATATTGAAATTTAGCCTTAATAGGTATATAATTTACTCTGTTCTTTAAAATTAGTAATATAATGGAGATATATATGAGCAAAATTGTTGCAATTGTGAACCAAAAAGGCGGTGTGGGCAAAACCACAACAGCCGTCAACCTTGCTGCAGCGGTCGGTGCCAAAGGCAAAAAGGTGTTGCTTGTTGACATTGATGCGCAGGGGAATGCTACCAGCGGCTTCGGCATTAACAAAAAAAGTATTGCTTTATCAACTTATGATATTTTAATCAATAAAACATCGGCAAAAGATGTTTTGGTACAAACCGAATTTAAAAATGTTTGGCTTTTACCGGCAAATATGGATTTGGCGGGTGCCGAGGTAGAATTGGTAGATATGCCCAAACGCGAAAGTCGCTTAAAACTGGCGCTCGCACCGTTAGATGAACAGTTTGATTACATCTTTATGGATTGCCCGCCGTCATTAGGTATTATTACACTTAATGCGCTTGCAGCGGCAGACTCACTTTTGGTGCCCATTCAGTGCGAGTACTATGCATTAGAAGGTTTATCACAACTGATGTCTACTGTGCGTGTGGTCAAGCACAAGTATAACGAGCGTTTAGAGTTAGAGGGCGTGCTGCTCACGATGTATGACGGCAGGCTCAATTTAACCGGGCAAGTGGTAGAAGAAGTGAAAAAATATTTCCCCAAAAAGGTCTACACCACCGCCATCCCGCGCAATGTGCGCCTTTCGGAAGCACCCAGTTTCGGGGAACCCGTCAGATACTATGACCCCGTGAGTAAAGGGGCACTGATGTATGACCAATTGGCATCGGAATTTTTAAGGAATAACAGAAAACGCTGAACAGAAAGAAGAAGGAGAAAAAGTATATGGCAAGGTCAAAAAGAGGACTCGGAAAGGGATTAGATGCCCTTTTTGAAGATAATGACGGTCTTTTCGGTGCATCCGAAAGCACGGTTATGTTAAAATTAAGCGATATAGAACCGAATCCGGACCAACCCAGAAAGTTATTTGATGAAGAAAAGTTAATGGAACTCGCCAAAAGTATCAGCGAGCACGGCTTAATTCAACCCATCCTTGTAAGCCCGCTTTCCAACGGCAGGTATCAACTCGTTGCCGGTGAAAGGCGTTGGCGGGCAAGCAGAATTGCAGGGCTTGTCGAAGTGCCCGTCATTATTAAGCAATTAAGCGAAAAAGAGAAAAAAGAAATTGCGCTTATTGAAAACTTACAGCGTGAAGATTTAAACCCGATTGAAACCGCTTACGGTATTCAGGCGCTGATTGAAGAATACGGCTTAACACAAGACCAGGCGGCAGAGCGTGTGGGTTGTTCGAGACCGGCTATTGCCAATTCTTTAAGGCTCATAAATTTACCCAAAGAAGTGAAAGAACTCACCAGAAACGGCAAAATCTCTGCCGGTCACGCCAGAGCGCTTCTCTCATTTAAAGATGAAGAGAAGATGATTGAAGCGGCGCACTTTATTGCCAAAAACGATGTTTCCGTCAGGGAAGTGGAACGTATGGCAAAGCGTGCGGCAAGCGGTGAGGCAGCACCGTTACAGACCAAGAGAAAGAAAAAAAGAGATGCGTTCTTTGATGAAGTGGAACTTTCTTTAACCGAGACACTTGGCAGAAAAGTAAAGGTCTACAACAGCAAAGAAAAAGGCACGCTCGAAATAGAGTTTTATAACAAAGAAGATTTAAAATCGATTGCCAATATGCTCAATTAACGGCGGTCATATAGCAAAAAAACAGGAGGCAAAAGCACATGTTAGATATTAAACTTATCAGAGAAAATCCGGATAGAGTCAAGCAGGCAATGAAAAACCGTAACGGCGATTATGATGAAATCATTGACCGCGTACTCGCGTGCGATGAAAAAAGAAGAGAATTAAACTCTAAGGCAGACACACTGAAAGCAAAGCAAAATCAAAAAAATTGTTGGCATAGAAACAATTTAGAACATAAAAAAAGATTGCAAAAGCTAGTTATACAATCTCAGGCAGCAATCCAAAAAGTTTTGAATTTCATAAATAAAACAAAAACTTTCTGAACAAAAAAACAAATGATTTGTAAATTTGAAAAGAGCTGAGGAAACACAAAATGGAAAAATTTGTATTTGCAAAAGGAACACTGAAAGAAAGGCTTGAAGAATATTTTTCTTGCAAAGAAAAAGGAAAAAGAGTTAAATTTTTGGCACTTGTTGACAGACAATCACTTGCAGGAGCAAAAAATTTTGATTGGGTTGTGACCAAATATAAAAATCTTGGCGTTGAACCGCAAGATTTGGCAATTGCCGTGAACAACAATTTTTGCAAAAAAACTTTTT
>CADBJA010000032.1 GCA_902794945.1 Oscillospiraceae bacterium | reverse complement strand
ATACCGTAACTCTGATAAATAAAAGATCTTTCGACAAGCTCAAGATGACAAAGAAGTAAATAACTTCTTTGTTTCTTTCTTAAGTTGACGCCATTGCCTAACAGGGAGCGCCTGACAAGGGGAGGCGTTAAAAGGTGAAGATTTAAATTATGTTTTAAAGAATTGTGCTTTTTGCAATATAAATCGGGTAGGTGTCGGCACCGCACAACTTTTTGCCCGGTTTTACCACCACATGCTTATCCAAAATAGCATATTCCACATTGGCGTCTTCACCGATAAAGGTATCTTGCATAATAATGCAGTTCTTTACTTTCGCGCCTTTGGAAATGGTCACATTTCTGGAAATCACACAGTTTTCCACTTCACCCTCAATGTCGCACCCGTCGGCAATGAGCACATTTTTGGCAGTGTTCTCAAGGCCGTATCTGGTCGGCATGGTGTCTTTCGATTTGGTGTAAATCGGGCGCTCCGCATTAAACAAATCCTTGCGGTTGGTGTAAGAGAGCAGGTCCATATTCACACTGAAGTAGGTGGCAAGGCTTTCAATCTTGTGGCAGAAGCCCGTGTGCTTGTAAGCGTAGATTTTCAGTTTGCCGATATTATCAATCACGCTCAATCTCTTAAAGGAAGGTCTTTCTTTACTCATACCCTCATTAATCAGGCGAATGAGCAAATAGCGCTCCATAATGTAAACGCCGAGGGAATATTCCGCCTTTTTACCGCCGGGGATAATGGTAGCCTTTTCCACTTTGCCGTTTTCATCGGTTGTCAGTTCCACCTGCTTGCCGATATTGGTGGGCGCAATGCCTTCGGCAGATACCACGGTGATATCGGCACCGTTTTTCTTGTGAAAATCAATTAAAGCGCTGTAATCGACATTGGCGACCAAATTGGAGTCTGCCAAAATCACATATTTTTCATCGCTTTTGTTGATGAAATCCATTGCGCCGTTGAGCGCTTCGGTGCGGGAATTATACATGCCCTGTGTGCCGAGGTTAAAGGGCGGCAGCATAAAGATACCGTCATTCTTTCTCGACAAATCCCACGGTTTACCGCTGCCGAGGTGGTCCATTAAAGATTGGTAATTACTTTTGGTAATAATGCCCACTTTGGTAATATTGGCATTGACCATGGAGGAGAGCGGAAAGTCAATGAGTCTGTACCTGGCGGCGAAGGGAATAGAGCCCATTGTTCTCAAATTCGTCATTTCGCTCAACGCTTCATCGTTGGTGTTGGAAAAAATAATTCCGAATACATCGTTACCCTGCATGTCAGTTTTCCTCCTTCTTTCCGTAAGATTCGCCGGCTTTTACCGTTACGCCTTTGGCAACGGTGGTGTTGGGACCGACCAATGCCACATCCCATTCACCGGGCGCTAAATTTTCGGGCAGTTCACCGATTTTGGCATTCTCTTCAATCACGGCATTCTCTGCCACAATCGAGTAAAGCACTTTGGCACCTTTTTTGATGGTGGCGCCCGGCATAATCACGCTGTCAATAATCTCGGCGCCTTGTTCCACTTCTACATTAGAGGAAATAACGCTGGATTCCACATTGCCGCCGATGTAGCAGCCTTCCGCCACTACGGAGTTTTGCACATAGGCATTTTCATCCATAAAGTGGGGCGGCGCAATCGGGGAGTTAGAATAAATTTTCCAAGAACTGTCGCTCAAATCCAAATCCACATTCGGGTTGATTAAGTCCAGGTTTGCTTCCCACAGTGAAGAAATGGTGCCCACATCTTTCCAATAGCCTTCAAACGGGAACGCCATTAACTTCTTACCGTCACCGAGCATGGCGGGGATGATGTTTTGACCGAAGTCGTGTTTGGAATTGGCATCTGCTTCATCCGCAATTAAGTATTCACGCAACTCTTTCCAAGAGAAAATGTAAACGCCCATAGAGGCTTTGTTGGATTTCGGCTCAGCCGGTTTCTCTTGGAACTCATAAATCGACCAATCCTCGTTGGTGTTCATAATGCCGAAACGGGGTGCTTCATCCCACGGTACTTCCATCACGGCGATGGTACATACCGCTTCGTGGTCTTTATGGTATTGCAACATATCATTATAATCCATTTTATAAATGTGGTCGCCGGAGAGCACTGCCACATATTCGGGATTGTAACGGTCAATAAAGTTGATGTTTTGGTAAATCGCATTGGCGGTGTTTTTGTACCACTCCGTACCCTCAATTTGCTGGTAGGGGGAAAGGATGTGCAAGCCGCCGTTGGCTCTGTCCAAATCCCAAGCATGACCGTTGCCGAGGTATTCGTTTAATTCAAGCGGTTGGTACTGTGTTAACACACCCACGGTTTCAATGCCGGAGTTGACACAGTTTGAGAGCGGAAAGTCAATAATTCTGTACTTGCCGCCGTAAGGGACTGCAGGCTTTGCCACTTTTTTGGTGAGCAGACCTAAACGGCTGCCCTGTCCGCCTGCAAGGAGCATCGCAAGACACTCGATTTTTTTCATCGTATTAGCCTCCTTTAAGAGTATATTGCTATTTCTTTTATTTTTTTTATAGATTATTTTGCCGCTTTCTTTTTCGCCGGCGCTTTTTTGGCTGCCGGTTTTTTGGCGGCTGTCTTTTTTGCCGCCGGCTTTTTCTTTGCGGGTGCTTTCTTTGCCGGTTTATCTTCCTTGGGAACCGGTACTTTCTTTTCTTTCTTTAACTCGATATAGAGTACCGAAAGCCCCGGAATATCCACATCAATGGCATACGGCATACCGTTCGCCTCTTGTACGCGGGCTTCATAGTGGTAATTGACCGCATTGCCCCAACCGCCGAAGCGGGATTCATCGGAGTTAAGCACGAGTTCATAATCGCCGTATTTTTCCACACCGATGGTGTAGTCTTTGCGCAGTACCGGTGTAAAGTTAACTAAAATAATGGTCTGGTTATCGTTTTTATCTTTACGGATATAGGAGAGGACGGAAGAATTGTTATCATCCGCATTAATCCACCGAAAACCGTCCCACGAGTAGTCGATTTGCCACATTTGCGGGTGGTCTAAATAGTAGTGGTTGAGTTCACGCACAAAGTTTTTGGTGCCCTGGTGAATCGGGTAATCCAACAACAGCCAGTCAAGCCCCTCTTTATATTTCCACTCAATAAACTGACCGAACTCGGCACCCATAAATAAGAGCTTTTTACCGGGGTGGCTCATCATATAGCCCAAGAAGGCTTTTAAGCCGGAGAATTTATCTTCATAAAAACCGGGTTGTTTGTTGAGTAGTGACCCTTTGCCGTGCACCACTTCATCGTGCGAAATGGGTAAAATAAAGTTTTCATTAAATGCATACATCAGCGAGAATGTCACTTTAGAGTGGTTGTAACTTCTGCCGAGCGGGTCCATTTTGATGTAGCTTAATACATCGTTCATCCAACCCATATTCCACTTGAAGTTAAAGCCGAGGCCGCCGTCTTCAATCGGTTTTGTCACCATCGGCCAGTCGGTGCTCTCTTCGGCTATCATCATAATGCCGCCGCCGAATTTTTCAAACACGGCGCGGTTGAGGGTTTGAATAAAGTCAACCGCTTCAAGGTTCTCTTTGCCGCCGTGAATATTCGGTCTCCACTGCCCGTCTTTACGGCAATAATCCAGATAAAGCATACTCGCGACCGCATCCATACGAATGCCGTCAAAGTGGTATTTTTCGAGCCAGAACATTGCGGAAGAAATGAGGAAAGAGCGCACCTGCGGTTTGGCGTAGTCAAACACCCTGGTGCCCCAGTCTTTGTGTTCCATTTTCAGCGGGTCGGCATATTCATACTGGCAAGTGCCGTCAAACTCATACAGACCGTGCTCATCTTTCGGAAAATGCGCCGGTACCCAGTCAATCAACACGCCGATATCGTTTTGGTGGCATTTATCAATAAAATACATCAAATCCTTCGGTGTGCCGTAGCGGGAGGTAGCGGCAAAGTAGCCGGTGACCTGGTAGCCCCACGACCCGTCAAACGGGAATTCAAGCACGGGCATCATCTCAATATAGTTGTAGCCCATATTCTTGACATAGGGGATGAGTTCATCCGCCAACATACGGTACGAAAAATACGAACCGTCTTTATTTTGGCGCCAAGAGCCTGCGTTAATTTCGTAAATATTAATCGGCTGCTCGTAGATGTTGATGCTGTTTCGTTTATCAAGCCACGCATAATCGCTCCACTCGTAGCCTTCAATATCGTAAACTTTTGAGGCGTTTGCCGGCGCCGTCTCCGCGTGGAAGGCAAAGGGGTCTGCCTTCATATGCGTTTCGCCGTTTTTGCCGGTCACGGCATATTTGTATGCATCCCAAATATTCACACCGTCTACCTTACATTCCCATATGCCGCTGTCACCCAAGCGGTACATAATGTCGGCATAGCCGTTCCAACCGTTAAAGTCGCCGCATACGCTGACAGCTTCGGCATTGGGTGCCCACACACGAAAAACGGCTTTGCCGTTTTCAAAGTGGCAACCCAAAAAATCGAATGCACGGTAGTTCACACCGGTATTAAACAAATACTCCGGAATCGTATCTCTTTTGCTTTCTGCCATAGTTTCTCCTTTGTATTATCAAAATTTAGATTTATATTTATTTACATTATCATACCATTATTACCCAAAATTTGCAACCTGTTTTTTGTATATTTTGTTACAAACTTTTTGCGAAAAAGGTGTATATTTTGTATAAAACACCAATACGACATTTTTTGAAAACCGTGTAATGCAAGCCCGAAAAAATTTATAAAAAATTTACATCTTTTATAGAAAATTTATAATATATATGTTATAATATCTATAACTGTGTGCAGGTGAAAGAAAATGTACATACCGAAACCAACCGCCCGCCGGAAAAGTGGGTGCGGATTTCACAAGAAAGGCAGGGTGCGCGATTGATATATTTGGATTCCTCGGCGACTACGCCGGTATGCCCCGCGGCAGCACAGGCGCTCACGCAGGTGTTAACGGAAGATTTCGGCAATCCGTCCTCCCGCCACTTTTTGGGTGTGTCGGCAAAACAGCGTTTAGATGCCGACAGAGCGGTGATTGCCACCAAACTCGGTTGTGAAAAAGAAGAAGTATTTTTTACTTCCGGCGGCACCGAGGCAAATAATCTTGCCGTATTCGGTGCGGTAGAGGCGGCGAAAAAATACAGAAATAAAAAAAGAATTGTTGTGGGTGCCACCGAGCACGCATCGGTGTATGAAAGTGCCAAAAAATTAGAGAGTGTAGGCTATGAAGTGGTGTGGCTGCAGCCGGACAGGTACGGCAACATCACCCCCGCGCAGTTGGCTGAAGCGATTGATGAAAATACGGTACTCGTGAGTATGATGCTTGTTAACAACGAACTCGGCTCCATCTTGCCGGCACAGGCGGTCAAAGGCATTATCAAGTTAAAAAACGCGCCGGCGCTGTTTCACTGTGATTGCGTACAGGCATTTTGCAAATTGCCCTTTACGGTAAAAAGCATCGGTGCCGACCTTGTGAGTGTGAGTGCGCACAAAGTGTTCGGACCGAAGGGTATCGGCGCATTGTATGTCAAAAAAGGCGTGCGCATTTTACCGCAGCATATCGGCGGGGAACAGGAAATGCGCATCCGCCCCGGTACGCAGGCAACGGCACTGATTGCAGGCTTTGCCGCCGCGGTAAATGACTTTGATACCAAGGCATATGCGGCAGAAGTAAAAAAAATACGCGATTATGCCAAACAGGCACTTTCCGGTATAGAGTGCGTGGTGTTTAACAGTGATGAAAAGGCAAGTGCCTACATCTTAAACTTTTCACTTGTCGGCTTTCGCAGTGAAATCATTTTAAATTATTTATCGGAACGAAAAATTTGTGTTTCCGCCGGCAGTGCGTGTGCGGGCGGCAAGCCCAGCCATGTATTGCAGGCAATCACGCAAGATGCGGCGGTGCGTGACAGTGCCATTCGTTTAAGTTTTACACACCATAACACGGTGGAAGAAATAGATACGCTTGTCACTTCACTGCAAAATGCGGTAAATACATTGGCACACTAAGAAAAGCGCTTTACGAATGCGGAATACGGAATGCGAAATGCGAAATGAGTGGTGGCAAAACAAAGTTTCGCATCGTAAAGATTCTTCGGCTACGCGCGGAATGACAGGCAAGGCGAAGCCTTGCAAAGAAGAAAGAAGAAAGAAAAATGGTGGTGGCGAAACGAAGTTTCGCATTTTAATTCTACATTTTACTTTCTACATTCTGCATTGATACTGTCATTTCGACCGAAGCGGAGAGACCTTAAAAATGCGGAATGCGTGGCGGCAATACCTGCACCTGCCCGACTTCGCTTGATTCGTAGGGACGAGCATTGCTCGTTTATAATGAATAATTGTTGCGCAACAATATTTGAGTTTTAATACTGCTTTTTGGGCAGAATGAGGATATGTATGAAAGAAATTATATTAATTAAAAACGGTGAATTGGCACTCAAGGGCTTAAACCGTTCGGCGTTTGAAGACAAGATGATTAAAAACATTCGCCGCCGTTTATCCGATTTGGGTAAAGTGACCTTTTTCAAAAGCCAGTCCACCATTACCGTGTACCCCGAGAGTGAAGATTTTGATTTGGATGAAGCGGTAGAGCGTGTCGGCAAAATCTTCGGCATTGCGGGCTATTCACGCGCCGCAGTCGCCACAAAAGATTTTGAAGAGATAAAGCGCGTGTGTATCGAATATTTTTCCGCTTCTATCTTTCGGTATAAAACATTCAAAGTAGAGGCAAAGCGCAGTGATAAAAAATTCCCGCTCAAAAGCCCCGAAATTTGCAGAGAAATCGGCGCCGTGATGTTGGAGAATTTTTCACATTTAAAAGTGGATGTGCATCACCCGGATTTGGTTGTCACCGTAGAAGTGCGCGATAAAGAGGCGTATATCCGCGGCAATCAACTCAAAGGCGCAGGCGGTATGCCTGTGGGCACTTCCGGCAAAGGCGCCATCTTAATGAGCGGCGGGATTGATTCCCCCGTGGCGGCATATATGATGGCAAGGCGCGGATTGGAGTTGCGCGCCGTGCATTTTGCCGCACCGCCGTATACGAGCGAACTTGCCGAGAGCAAGGTGAAAATGCTCACCGAAAAAGTGTCGGCATATGCGGGCAGAATCGAGTTATACATTGTGCCCTTTACAAAAATACAAGAGACCATTCGCGATGCGTGTCCCGAAGAGTATTTTACCATTATTATGCGCCGGCTGATGATGGAGATTGCCGAGCGTATTGCATTAAAGCACGGGGCGAAAGCGCTTGTGACCGGCGAGAGCCTCGGGCAAGTGGCAAGCCAAACACTGTATGCCCTTGCGTGTACGGATACTGCCGCCAATATGCCGGTGTTGCGCCCGCTGATTGGGATGGATAAAAATGATATTGTCGAAATTGCAAGAAAAATAGATACCTTTGAAACTTCTATTTTACCGTATGAAGACTGTTGCACGGTGTTTACACCCAAGCACCCGAACACAAGACCGCATCTTGATGAAGTCTTAAAAGCACAGGGGGCAGTCGATTGGGGCAGTATGATAGAAGAGGCAATAGAAAACACCAAACTTGAGGTAATCGGATGAACATAAACGAAGCGCTTGTGGTTCTTTTGGCGCAAAAAGGGCTCAAAATTGCTACGGCGGAGAGTTGTACCGGCGGGCTGTTGGCGAAATTAATTACCGATGTATCCGGTGCGAGCGCCGTGTTTGACTACGGCATTGTATCTTACGCCAACGAAATTAAGTGGGGGCAACTCGGCGTAAAGCGCGAAACGGTAGAAACCTACGGCGCCGTGAGCGAACAGACCGCGCGTGAGATGGCACAGTGTGCCGCAAAAAATGCGGGTGCCGACATCGGGCTTTCCACCACGGGCATTGCAGGTCCCACCGGCGGCACTGCCGAAAAACCGAACGGCACTTGCTATATCGGCGTATATTTTAACGGAACGACCACGGTGACAAGAGTCAACACCGGTCTTTCCGACAGAAATCAAAACAGAGTGTTGTTTGCCGAAAGGGCACTCACGCTTGCAAAGGAAACTATCGATGGCTGAAACAACAAAAAAACCGAATGTATTTGTTAGAATTTTAAAGTTCCTCTTCCCGTGGAAGGGGGACAGTGCGGGTGAGGTCATTCGTAAATTGGTGTTCCTCATCTCTATTATTGCGCTCATCTGCTGCGGCATCTATTTTGCAAACCGTTTTTCACAGCGCAAGCAGTACAGCGATGCCAAAAAACTCTCTACCCTCGTTAGCGATAGTGATGAGGTCGGGGGAGACGGTGAACTCCAAAAGTATAAAGACTTAAAAAGCATTAATAAAGAATTTGTCGGCTGGCTGCGCATTGAAGATACCGGTGTGGATGTGCCGGTGGTGCAAACGGGCGATAATGAAGCGTATTTGCGCAAGGATTTTTACGGCAATTATTCCGTTTACGGCAACCCTTTTTTGGATTACCGCAATAAGTTGAAAAATCTTTTTGAGGGTACCAAAGCAAAAATCGTATCTGCCGATAAAAATACGACCATTTACGGGCACAATATGCTTGATAATATGGTCTTTGCCGAACTGCTCGGCTACAAAGACCCCGCATTTTATAAAGAACATCCGCTCATTGAGTTTAATACCGTTTACGGGCAATCAAAGTGGAAAATTATTTCCGCTTTCCTTGTCAACAGTACCGCCGATTTGGATAACGGTTACACGCTTCCCTATAATTTTGTGGATTGTTATGATAAAAATTTCGGTGCATACTTAAAAGAACTCGAAAAGCGTACCTTTGTCAAAACCGGGGTGGATGTAAACGAGAACGATGTGCTCTTAACCCTGTCTACCTGTGACAAATCCGAAATTGAAGAAGGGCGTTTTGTGGTTGTGGCAAGGCTATTGCGTGAGGGCGAGAGTGAAAAAATAGACACCGCCGCTGTCAGCGCTAACCAAAACATCAAATTCCCGCAAGGGTATTATGATAAATTAAAAACCGAAAATCCCTACAAAGAGGATGCCAAGTGGGACCCCTATCAGTAATCATAATATAAAGGAAGATGGTTATGAAATTTATACCGTTTATTGACAAAACCAAAGCCGTTGATTTCACGGCTGCCACCACACTTGCCCGGCGGCTGAATGATGATTTTAAGGTCAGCCCGGCTCCGCCGCAGTATACCGTAAAGAGTTTGATTGCGGCACTTTCGGCAGCGTTGGATGAAGAAAATGTCATCGTCATCGGTGTAACAAATAAATATTACCTCAAGCTCAAAAAGGCGCTTTCCATTGTGTTGAAGGGCAGTTTTTATGAGAATAAGCGCATTAAAGAACAGGTGCTTGCGGTAGATAAAGACACACACGAACTTTACTATAAATTTATGAACGGCAATGTGGTCTTTGCCTCGGAGGACGGATTTTATGCCGGCTATGCTATCAGCACCGCACCGCATAAAATTATTGTGCTGCCGCTCGGCGATGAAAAATATGCGCCGATGTTACCGGCAGTCAAACGCTTTATTTTAGATACCGGTGAAAGGTATAATGAAGCCGAAGTGCTCAAAGAGGCAGAGCGCGAGAGCCGCCGTTGGGCAAGGGTGTTTTCCGTCACTTCACTCTTGAGTGTGATTGCGGCACTCGGTATGGGGTTGTTTGAGGTACTGCGATGAAAACATTTAAAATTCACCTTGTGCGCTGCGGCTTGACCGATGCCAACCTGCAGGGCAGGTACCTTGGCAGGGACGATGTGCCGGTGTGTGAAAAAGGGCTTGAGCAACTAAAATATTTAAAAGAAAAATATGCCTACCCGCAAGTGCAGGCGGTGTTCACCAGCCCGTTGCAACGCTGCAAACAGACGGCGGCAATGCTCTTTGAGGGCGCACCGATGATAGAAATACCGAATTTTACCGAATATGATTTCGGCGAATTTGAGGGCTTCACCGCCGAAGAACTTAAAGACAATGAAGCCTTTTTGGCATGGATGGGTGATAACGGTGATGCGGCACCGCCGTTCGGCGAGAGCAACAATCACTTTAAAGCCCGTGTGGCGATAGATTTTGAAAAGGTAGTGGAAGGGTTAATCAAAACCGGTACCACCGAGAGCGCTATTGTGGTGCACGGCGGGGTGCTGATGTTGATTTTATCTTACTTCGGGCTGCCGGAGGCACCCATGCACGATTGGCTGTGCGAGAGCGGTTGCGGCTATACACTGCTCATCACACCGTCACTGTGGATGCGCGGCAGAAAGGTAGAAGTGTTTGATACTTTTCCCGAAAGCATACGAAACAAACAGAGTGAAACCGAAAGTGAAGAAACAGAGGGGGACTTATGAAAAAAATGATTATTACCGTGGTCGGCAAAGACACGGTCGGCATTATCGCAAAAGTATGTACTTACCTTTGTGAGAATGAAATTAATATTTTAGATATTTCGCAAACCATTGTTGACGGATGGTTTAATATGATGATGGTCGTTGACGGTACGGCAACCGCCAAAACCGCCGGTGATGTCGGGGACGATTTAAAAGCCCTCGGCGAAGGCATCGGCGTGCAAATTCAGTGCCAAAGTGCCGAGATTTTTGAGCAGATGCATAGAATTTAAGCTGTTAGCTGTTAGCCGATAGCCGGTAGCGAGAGGGTGGGACACCCACACCCGTTTGATAGATGGAAAGATGATGTCTATTCTTCGCA
>CADBJA010000031.1 GCA_902794945.1 Oscillospiraceae bacterium | reverse complement strand
TCTTCAAAATTCTTTATTTCCAAAAAATTCAATTTATCTATCATAGATGAAAGTGCGCCGATGGCGTTATTTGAGCATTTCGGTTTCCAAAGCGGTAAAAATGTCAATAAATTTAAAAATTCGGTTTGGGGCGCGCGCAAAAGTGAAAACGGGGTATACTATTTAAGTGAAAATGTGAATGCTTATATTTCCGGCTATGTGACGGATATGATAGATATGGGCACCCACACACTCTTTGTTGCCACGGTGGTGAAAGCCGAAAAACTTGCCGATACCGCAAGCGCCACTTATGATTATTACTTTAAAAACATCAAACCTGCCCCGGCACCGCAGGCAAAAGGGTGGATTTGTAAAATCTGCGGCTATATCTACGAAGGGGAAGAGTTACCCGCCGATTATATTTGCCCGCTTTGCAAACATCCGGCGAGCGATTTTGAAAAAATTGTGTAAGATTTTTTTGGTAAATACAAAAAACTTGCAATTAGTGTTTGACAACGATATACGAATATGCTATAATTCTTCCGAATAGTTCTAAAAGTATGTTTAATTATATATGAGGTGAGAAAGAATGAAAAAAGTTGTTGCAGTTGTTTTGGCTGTACTTTGTGTCTTTTCCATTTTTGCAATCAATGTGAGCGCAATTAATGACCCGGTGATTAGTCCCGAGCAAAAGGTTAAAATTATTTCCGGCATTATTGGTGATAAAGAAGGCGGTAATGTAAACCCGCCCACAAGTGAATATACACCCGGTGAAGATGTTGTGTTCCACATCACCCCGAATAAAGGCTACCGCATTAAGCAAGTTTGGGTAAACGGTGTTGCCATTGGTCCCGTTAGTGAGTATACATTCCATAATATTCAGGAAGATAGCACCATTTACGCCGAGTTTGAGAAGGATGAAAAAACGCCGACTCAACCCACCACCAAAGAGCAGCCGACCAAGAGAAATGAAAAGAAAACATCTCCCGATACCGGCTTCGAATTTACCACAGTTGTGTTGTGTGTGCTTGCAACCGTAGCAATTGGTTCTGTTACTGCATTTGCAGTTGTTAAAAAGAGCCGTAAGGAAGAGTATTAATAATCGGTAAATCCCAAACCTCCGGCTTACGATGAGTCGGAGGTTTTAAATTATATATTATTAAATACATTATTATGTTGCGGCATATGCCTTTACAAGAGGAAAATAAATGAGTGAAAACAAGCAAACGAATAACAAGATAGAAGAAACAGAAGAATCCAAAAAACGCAATCCTGTTTTTTGGATTATTGTGATTGTCATCAGTTTGTTGATTGTGGCGGCAGGCGTGTATGTGGGCAGAATGTGGTACGCCGACTATGCGAGCGAAAAAAACGAGAAAGGCATTGAGGTCTTTTACAGCGAACCCGCGAGCGAAGCGACCACCGTTGCCACCGAGTTAAAAGACAATCCGGTTGATTTTACCGCCCTGCAAAAAACAAACAGTGATTTATATGCGTGGATTAAAGTGCCCGGCACCAGGGTCAATTACCCGGTGGCGCAGGGCAATGATGATGAATTTTATTTGCACCACGATTATATGAAAAACTATTTGTTTGCCGGTACGATTTATACGGAACTGTGCAACAAAAAAGATTTTACCGACCCCGTAACCGTATTATACGGGCATAATATGTATGCGAGTGAAGGCACGATGTTTACCACGCTGCACAGTTTTGAAGACAAAGCGTTTTTTGATGCGCACAAAACATTTTATATTTATACCCCCGGGCATATTTTAACATATAATATTTTCTCGGTCTTTATTTATGACAACCGTCATATAATGAATTCGTTTGATTTTTCGTTTGAAAAAGATTTAAACACATTTCAAGATACGATGTTGCACCCGCATTCCTCTTTAGCCTATGTCAGAGAGGGTGCAAAATTGGATAAAAACAGCAAAGTAACTGTCTTGAGCACCTGTTGCTCGGGCGATAAAAGTGTCAGATTTTTAGTTTGTGGAGTATTGGCAAAAGATGAGCGAACAAAATAACAACAAATTAAATACGGAACCCGAAGAGCCGCTTCGCACCGATTTTGAAGATTTTGATGTTACTTTTAAACATGATGACAGTTCAAACGATGACTTTACCGAGGTCATTATTGAGGGCAGAGGTGCTGTTCGGCATGATGACGATGAATATTTAGAGAATGTGGTTCTTGCAAGCGGTATGGCGGCACTGCAATCCGAACGCTTTCGCTCCAAAACGCGCAGTGACAGGGCGGCGCAAAAGGCGTTAGAAGAGTTGGAAAACCGCTCTTTAGAGTCTTTAAACGGGAGCGCTGTTGCACACACGTCGGCACAAAGCAAGGAGCCGCAGCCGCAACCGGCAGAGCAAAGTGCTTCGGAAGATGCGATATCCGAAACACCGGTACAAGCCGAAACGGCAAGTGCCGACGGTGGCGAGGATTTTACCGACAGTGCGCAAACTGTTGCAGCCGCCGCGGCAGTACCGGAGAGGGAAGAAAAAAAGCCGTTTCAAATAGATGAACGGGATGAAAACTCCGACCGCCGCAGGCACCGCTATTCTTCACGCTCGCACTCAAAAGCCGCGCGGCGTTGGCGCAAGTTTAAAAAATGGCAGCGTGCGGTTATCATTATCCTTTTAATTCTTTTAATCGCCATCCTTTCGCTTGCGCTGACGGTCTATTTTATGCACCAAAACGGTAAAAAAGCGACGATGGCGGAAAATTACGGCGATAATTTCCAAAGTAGTATTTTTTACGATGGCGTAGAGTATATTTATAATACCGATATTACGACCGTTGCCTTTTTCGGCATTGATAAGCGCACCTTCGGAGTGAATGACGATTTGGTTAAGCGTGTGGGGCAAAACGATGTGAATATGGTTGTCGCCATTAACACCCGCACCGGTGAGAGCCATGTGATTGTGGTACCGCGTGATACATTAGTGGATGTAAACAAGTATTCGCTCGCCGGCGATTATATGGGTTCCGACCGCAAGCAGTTGTGCCTTGCCTACTCTTACGGGGACGGTGCCGGCACCAGTTGTGATAATGCCATTGTATCGCTGCAGCGTATTTTATACGGCATTCCGATTAATACCTATGTGGCGCTGAATTTAGACGGTCTTGCCCCGCTCAACGATGCACTTGGCGGCATTACCGTAACTTGCCCGAACGATTATGAAGATAAATACAAAAAAGGGCAAGAGATTACCTTAAACGGTGATGAAGCGGAAAGGTTTATTCGTGCAAGGCAATCCACCCTGACCGGTGATGCCGAGCGCAGGCAGCGCCAGATTGCATATGTGAAAGCCTATGTATCGCAAGCGGCACAAAGGGGCATGAAAAACCCCGCGCTGTTGCGTGATATTTATAACATCGGCAGTGAATATACGGTGACGAACTTAACACTTTCAAGAAGTATGTATTTCGGCACCACGATACTTTCTAACCCGTCCGAAATCTTATCGTTTAACAATGTAAAGAGTTTACAGGGTAAATTAAAGTTAGATAAAGCCGGTTACGCCACCACGGTATTGAATGAAGATGATACCTTAAAAACCGTGTTGGATATTTACTATACACCGCTGAAGTAACAAAAACCTCCGATTGGGCATTCCCCATCGGAGGTTTTTTGAATGATGTTTGTGCTGCGCACAAGTGATGTTTCGGCTACGCCGAAGTTGTGGTGGCGTTGTTACACAACGCATTATTTAATGAGAAATTAGGAATGAGAAATGAGAAATTGTGGTGGCGAAACAGAGTTTCGCGTTTTAAAGATTCCTCGACTACGCTCGGAATGACAGGCAAGGCGAAGCCTTGCAAAGAAGAAAGAAGAAAGAAAAAAGAAGAATGGTGGTGGCGAAGCGATGCTTCGCATTATTAATAATTTTGAATTTTGAATGTTGAATTTTGAATTAAGGTGGCGAAACAGAGTTTCGCGTTTTAATTCTACTTTTTAATTTCTACATTCTACATTTTGGACGAGCAATGCTCGTCCCTGCGAATAGAGCGAAGCGGAACGGGTGAGGGCGTAGCCCTCCCTTAACTTTGGCAAAGCCAAAACATCATTAGCGACAGCGGCATCACCGGCGAAGCCGACATCACTTGCCGCAGGCAAACATCACTCTGCGACCGCAGTTATTGTGTCCCTACAATATATAGTATATATTTTAATTTAAACCACAACCTGTTTGCAAAAAAAATAAAAATGGCAGTTCGTGATTATGACAAAATAGTAACAAAAATCTTTGTAAAAATCGCGCGTTTTTGTGTGTTCTTACAAAAATGAATTTTGTCGTTTTTTTGGGTTGACTTTACCCTGTCTGTGTGTTAAATTAGTGATGTTGAACGAAGTTAAGCAATACACATTTTGCCAAACTTAACCGCGTTCATTCATATAGGGGATGCTGATATAAATCTGAAAGAGACGGCTCAGATGTTTCTACCGCAAAGCCTTATTTGCGACTATCGGTATACCGGTTCAGGTATATTATCAGCAAACAGGTATTTTGTTTGCTGTTTTATTATTTTACCACTTTATTGGAGAGATACATGAAGTTACTCGAACAAAAAATCACAGCGGAGGGCAAGGTCTTACCCGGCAATATCCTTAAAGTAGACGGCTTTTTGAACCACCGCATAGATGTGCCTTTTGTGATGGAACTCGGCAAGGAAATTGCGCGCCGTTACGAGAACAGCGGTGTTACCAAAATCTTAACCATCGAGGCTTCGGGTATCGCTGTGGCAACCGCTGCCGCATTCTACTTGAATGTGCCGCTGGTGTTTGCCAAAAAGCACAAGAGCGGCAACATCTCCGATAATGTGTACAGTGCCGGTGCGCACTCTTTTACCCACGGCAACGATTATAACGCTGTGGTATCTAAAGAATACTTGAGCGAAAAAGACAATGTGTTGATTGTGGATGATTTTCTCGCGCTCGGCTCTGCTCTCGAATGTTTGATGAATATTGTGCACCAAGCAGGGGCTCAAGTAGCAGGCTGCGCTTCTATTATAGAAAAGGGCTACCAAGGCGGTGGCGATAGAATTAGAGCCACAGGGGTTCGTGTGGAATCTCTCGCCATTATCGAGAGCATGGAAAACGGAAAAATCGTATATCGTCCTGATGAAGGGGAAGCAAAATAATTGCGCCTGCCTTCGAGGGGCGATTTCTTATTTCGGCAAGTGCCGGCTGATTTTGTGAGAAAAGAAGAAAAATCGCTGCGATGTGGGTATCGCACCCTACATAGAGCGAAGCGGAACGGGTGCGGGTGTCCCGCCATCCACTCTTCTCTTTTCACTCTTCTCTCTTCGCTTTCAGGCGGAACGCCTGCTAATCAGTATGTAATATAATTTACATAAATTCATTCACAAAAAAATTTTTGGAGGAAAAGGAAAATGAAATCTATGAAGAAAATTGTCGCAATTGTTCTTGCTGCTCTTCTTGTAGTGGCTGTATTTGCAGGCTGCTCTAAGAAAGACAACAGCGGCGAAACCACAAAAGCTGCTGAACAAACAAGCACTATCCCCGCTGATTTTAAGGTTGGCTTCATCTTCTTACACGATGAAAACTCTACTTATGACCTTAACTTCATCAACGGCGCAAAAGAAGCTTGCAAAGAGCTTGGCATTGCAGACGAAAATGTAATTATGAAGACCGGTATCGAAGAGTCCAACGCTTGCTATGAAGCTGCTATGGACCTTGTTGACCAGGGTTGTAAGTTCATCTTCGCCGATTCTTTCGGTCACGAGGACTACATGATTCAGGCTGCAAAAGAAGCTACTGAAGTGCAGTTCTTCCACGCAACCGGTACCAAGGCTCACACCGAGAAATTGGCTAACTACCACAACGCTTTCGCTTCTATCTACGAAGGCAGATATCTTGCAGGTATCGCTGCAGGTATGAAACTTAACGAACTCAAAGATGCCGGCAAACTTAAGGGCAGCACCCCGAAAATGGGTTATGTTGGCGCTTTCACCTATGCAGAAGTTATCTCCGGTTACACCTCTTTCTACCTTGGCGCTAAGAGCGTATGCCCCGATGTAACAATGGATGTTACTTTCACCGGTTCTTGGTATGATGAGACTGCAGAAAAAGAAGCAGCTACCAAACTTATCGAAACCAACAAGTGCGACCTTATCAGCCAGCATGCTGACTCCATGGGCGCTCCGACTGCTTGTGAAAACGCAGGTGTACCGAATATTTCTTACAACGGTTCTACCATCAGCGCTTGCCCGAACACCTTCATCGTATCTTCCAGAATCAACTGGGCTCCTTACATGAAGTTGGCTATCGAAAACGTTGCTAACGGCAAGAATGCAGATACCGGCTATGACTGGACAGGCACTCTTGAAACCGGATCCGTACTTCTTACCGAAGTAAACGAAAAAGCTGCCGCTAAGGGCACACAAGAAGCCATTGACGCTGCCAAAGCAGAACTTGCTGCCGGCACCCGTCACGTATTTGACGTTGCCAACTTCACCGTTACAGTAACTGCAGACAAGAACGTAAATGCAAAGGTGGATGATAAGGGGATGCTTACCTCTTACATGGCTGACGTAGATTCCGATGCAAAATTCACCGGTGATACAGAAGCTGTTAAAGACGGTTACTTCCACGAGTCAGAATTCCGTTCCGCTCCTTACTTTGATATTCAGATTGACGGTATCAACCTTCTTGACACCAAGTTCTAATTTCAAAGAAAAAATTATAAATAACCGTGGCCGCATTTTGCGGTCACGGGTATATCTTTTTAGTGAAGAGTGAATAGTGAAGAGTGAATAGTGAAGGGCGGGACACCTGCACCCGATTTTAATGCATAATTCACAATGCATAATGCATAGGTAGGCGAACGTTGCGAGCCCTCCTGTCATTCTGAATGAAATGAAGAATCTTTAAAATGCGAAACTCTGTTTCGCCACCACAATTCAAAATTCAACATTCAAAATTCAAAATTTTTAAAAATGCGAAACTCTGTTTCGCCACCACAATTCATAATTCAACATTCAACATTCAACATTACAAAAATTTGTGCGTAGCCTAAAGGTGAAACACGCTTTCATTTTTAGCATACGCATAAAAGGTTTATAGAAATTTATTGGAGGTATGTATGAGCAAACCGCTTGCACTTGAGCTGAAGGGGATTACCAAAGTATTCGGCTCTATTGTTGCAAATAAGGATGTTGACCTGCAAGTAAAGCGCGGTGAAATTCTTGCCATACTCGGTGAAAACGGTTCGGGTAAAACCACACTGATGAATATGGTATCGGGCATTTACTTTCCGGATGAAGGTCAAATTTTTGTGGATGGCGAAGAAGTGTTCATTCGTTCGCCGAAAGATGCTTTTGACCACAAAATCGGTATGATTCACCAACACTTTAAACTGGTAGATGTGTTTACCGCAACCGAAAACATTGTGCTTGGCATTAATGACGGAGAAAAGTTTAACCTCAAAAAAGCACAGGAAAGGGTCAAAGAAATTACCGACAGATACGGTTTTCAAATTGATTTAAATAAAAAAATCTATGAAATGAGCGTATCCGAAAAGCAGACGGTAGAAATTATTAAGGTGCTTTACAGAGGTGCCGACATTCTCATTTTGGATGAGCCGACCGCCGTGTTAACCCCGCAAGAAACACAAAAACTGTTTGTGGTATTGCGCAATATGAGGGCAGACAATAAAACCGTTATAATCATCACACACAAACTGCACGAAGTGCTTGCCATTTCCGACAGGGTGACCATCCTCAGAAAAGGGAAATATATTGACACCGTGCTCACTTCCGAAGCGACCGAGCAGTCCTTAACCGAAGGTATGGTGGGTGAAAAGGTAGCGCTTAACATTGAGCGTAAAGACCCCGAAAATCCGCAAGAACGCTTGGTGATTAAAGACTTAAATGTGAGTTCTTACGACGGTAAGAAGTTATTAAATAATATCTCTTTCACCGCTTACGGCGGCGAGATTTTGGGTATTGCCGGTATTTCCGGCTCCGGTCAAAAAGAGTTGTTGGAATCCGTAGCAGGTCTGCAAAAGGCAGACAAAGGTTCGAGCATTGTCTACTTTGACCCGGAGGGGAAAGAAATTCAACTCGTCGGCAAAACGCCCAAAGCCATTCGCAACCTCGGCATTGCCCTTTCCTTTGTACCGGAAGACAGACTCGGTATGGGTCTTGTAGGCAATATGGATATTATTGATAATATGATGTTGCGCTCTTACAAAAAGGGTAAAACCGAGTTTTTAGACAGAAAGCAACCCAAGGCGCTGGCAGAAGAGATTATTGATGAACTCGAAGTGGTCACACCCTCCGCTACCACCCCGGTAAGGCGACTTTCCGGCGGTAATGTGCAAAAGGTGCTGGTCGGTAGAGAAATTTCGCTCAACCCGCGTGTGCTGATGGTGGCATACCCCGTAAGAGGGCTTGATATTAACTCCTCTTATATGATTTATAACCTGCTTTCCAAACAAAAGGCGCAGGGTGTATCCGTTATTTTTGTCGGTGAGGATTTGGATGTGCTCATTGATTTGTGTGACAGAATTATGGTCATCAACTCCGGCACCATCACCGGCATCGTAAACGGTAAAGAAGCCAAAAAAGAAGAATTGGGTCTGTTAATGACCAAGAGTACCGATGAGGAGGTGGCGGAAGATGCATAAAGAAAAAAAGCAAAGAGAACCGCTTTTCCACATTGCCAAGCGACCGGCACTCCCGTGGTATAAATCGTGGGGCATCAGAGCCATCGCCATTTTGGCAGCCCTTATCTTTGCCGGTTTGGTGGCAATGGCACTCACCGGTGAAAATCCGTTGCAGATTTATGTAACGATGTTCAAAGGTAACTTCTCCTCCGAGAGAAGATTATGGATGCTCTTGCAAAGCATCGCGATGTTACTGTGCGTATCCCTCGCCGTCACCCCGGCATTTAAAATGCGCTTTTGGAATATCGGTGCCGAAGGTCAAGTGCTTGTAGGCGGTCTTGCGACAGCGGCTTGTATGATTATGTTCGGCAACAAAATGCCCAACTGGCTGTTAATCATTGTGATGATTGTGTGCAGTATGCTTGCCGGCGCGATATGGGCGTTAATTCCCGCTATTTTTAAAGCAAAGTTTAATACGAATGAAACCTTGTTCACACTGATGATGAACTATGTAGGTATTCAACTTGTTTCCTACTTCGTCATTTTGTGGGAGAACCCGAAGGGCTCCGGTCACATCGGTATTATCAATCAGTCCACCCAGGCAGGTTGGCTGCCGACCATCGGCTCTCAAAAATATATGCTCAATATCATCATTGTGCTTGCCATCACCGTGTTTATGTACATCTACTTAAAATACTCCAAGCACGGCTACGAACTTGCCGTTGTGGGTGAGAGCGAAAACACGGCAAGGTACATCGGTGTCAATGTCAATAAAGTCATTATCAGAACCATGCTTCTCTCCGGCGCACTTTGCGGTGTGGCAGGTTTGCTGCTTGTGGGCGGTACCGACCACACAATTGCAACCACCACTGCCGGCGGGCGCGGCTTTACCGCGATTATGGTATCGTGGCTTGCCAAGTTTAATCCGATTTATATGATAGCGACCTCGTTCCTCTTAGCATTCTTTGAGAGAGGCGCGAGCGAGATTTCCACCATCTTTAATTTAGACCAGTCGTTCTCGGATATTATTTCCGGTATCATCCTGTTCTTCATTATCGGTTCGGAATTCTTCATCAATTATGAGATTAAATTCACAAAGCGTCAAAAGGAGGTAAAGTAATATGATTTCATCGACTGTAGTTGTTACTTTTCTCCAAAGAGCCGTGATGCAGGGCGTACCGCTTCTGTACGGTTCCACAGGTGAAATTTTAACGGAAAAATCCGGTAACTTAAACCTCGGTATTCCCGGTATTATGTATATGGGCGGTATCGGCGGCGTTATCGGCGCATTCCTTTATGAAAACTCATTGCCCGACAAATCGGCAGCCAACGGTTTTCTCGCCATTATGATTCCGCTGCTTTGCACGGTATTGTTTTCACTGCTTGCCGGGTTTATTTATTCGTTCTTAACCATTACTTTAAGAGCCAATCAGAATGTGACGGGTCTTGCCCTTACCACCTTCGGTGTCGGCTTCGGTAACTTCTTCGGCGCTTCGCTTGTAAAGTTGACCAAGGCAGATGTACCGTCTGTCGCGTTAACCACCACGTCCGCTTTCTTCGCCAAAAAACTGCCGTTTGCGAATAGCCTCGGCTGGTTCGGCAAGGTATTTCTCTCTTACGGTTTCCTTGCGTATGCCGCTATTATTATTGCGATTATTGTGGCGGTTGTCTTAAAGAGAACAAGAGTCGGTTTGCAGCTCAGAGCGGTCGGCGAAAACCCCGCTACGGCAGATGCCGCCGGTATCAATGTAAACAGATATAAATATATGGCAACCTGTATCGGTGCCGTGATTGCGGGTCTCGGCGGTCTTTACTATGTGATGGACTATGCCAACGGCGTGTGGTCAAACGAAGGCTTCGGCGACAGAGGCTGGCTTGCGATTGCGCTCGTTATCTTTGCCGTGTGGCGCCCGAACCTCGGTATTTTCGGCTCGATTGCATTTGGAGGTCTTTACATTATTTACTTGTTCATTCCGGGCACAACCTTGCGCTCGCAAGAACTGTTTAAAATGTTGCCGTATGTGGTAACGATTATTGTGCTGATTATCGTTAGTGCCAGAAAGAAGAAAGAAAATCTTCCGCCGGCATCTCTCGGTTTGTCGTACTTTAGAGAAGATAGGTAAAAAAAGCCCCGATGGGGCTTTTTTTACAATTGTAAATTCTAATTTA
>CADBJA010000030.1 GCA_902794945.1 Oscillospiraceae bacterium | reverse complement strand
CTTTCATCTGCTCTTCCGACCACTTTGTATATTGCTCCCGGTTTTCTTTGATATGCTCAAGCAAAACGGAACTGACAAGCGCAGAAATGCTGTGCGCTTTACAAAGGGCGTAAAGCGCATCTAAATCCATAGTATCTATTTTGTTTTTATCTGCCTTTTTGCTGTTTGCCGCACACGACAACAGGTAAAGCACATCAAAATACAACTTTTGCATTGTTCCCCTTTTTAAAATGTGAAATGTAGAAATTAGAATGTAGAATGAATTCGAAATTCTAAATGATAAATGCTAAATTATCAAGTTCTTTCGTCGCGTTTTTTCTCAATATGACAACCATCAATGTAAAATGTAGAAATTAGAATGTAGAATGATTGCATTTTTGCCATTTTGCATTCTACATTTGCGAGCAATGCGCGCCATAGAGCGAAGCGGAACGGGTATGGGCAACACCCTTCCACAATTCCTCATTCCTCTTTTCTAATTTTTCATCTTTTTTTGCCTGCTTAAGATACTTCGACTTCGCTCAGTATGACAAGCAGGCTGTCATTTCATCTTTTTTGCCTGTCATTTCGAGCCTGTCGAGAAATCTTCACAATGCGAAGCCTCGCTTCGCCACCTCAATTCTACATTTTACATTCTACTTTCTACATTTCATAATAATTCTTCTGTTCTAAACGTATGGTAGCCTTCATAATGGTAGCTTGCATCTACGCCTTTCATATACACAAGCCTGTCATTTATTTTATCGGTCAATGCCGATTTTAGCAACATTTTAATTTCTACATCCTTTATCGGGCTGCGTTCCATGGCAAGTAAATAATCATCTTTATTTACTTTGCTCCAATCCACCACTTTGCCCAATTCTTTTTTGAGCATACAGTCCAGCCAAATTCTTGTGCTTCTGCCATTCCCTTCACGAAAAGGGTGTGCCACATTCATCTCAACGTATTTTTCAATAATTGCATCAAAATCGGATTGCGGCATTTTATCAATATGTTGCAAAGCTGAATCAAGATACATCACCGGTGCAAAGCGAAAATTACCCTTTGCAATGTTTACGGTGCGCATCTCACCCGCAAATGCATAAATCTCGCCAAATAAATATTTGTGAATTTTTTGAAGAGAGGCAAAGGTGCCGACCTCAAAAGAATCAAGCAAGCCGGTTTCAAAAAGCTCCAGTGCTTTTGTTTTACTGATTCGCTCTTCTTCTCTTGCAAGGGCAGCATCATCCGTAATACCGAGTTTATTTTCTAATGCCAAACTATTCCTCCCGATTTTTAACAATGCTAAATTCTAAATTCAAAATTATAAATTCTAAATCATTTAAGTTCTTTCGTCGCGTTTTTTCTCAAGACAACAATCCTCAATGTAAAATGCAGAAATTAGAATGTAGAATGAATTCTAAATTATAAATTTCTTACAATGCGAAGCGTATTGCCACCGCAATTCAACATTCTCAATTCAAAATTTCTCACCCTGCGAAGTGACTTCATTGTGTGAAAACTAAGTTTTTACACTAAAATTCTCTCTCATTAAATGTCATATAATCTAACAAAATATACAGCAGTATACCCACACAACAGCCGAGGGTGTTATGAATAATGTCATCCACTTCAACCCAACCGAGTTTGAAAATGAGTTGTGCAATCTCAATCAAAAAGCTCAATGCTGCACTAAATGCAATAATCGGCCATTTTTTGTAATTGATTTTTTTGGTATCAATTAAACAATATAAGAAACCGATCGGAATAAAGAAAGCAATGTTCATAATCACTTCTCGAATTTTATCTTTATTTCCATCCGCTATCATTTTATACGAATAAAACGGGATTAAACTCAGTCCCGAGGAACTTGCATCCGGACTACGCCGCAATACCGCCGTGTAAATTGCCATTGCCACATAAATAAAGAAGGCTGTGAGCGCAATGATTTGGTATGTCTTTTTGTTGCGCTTCATAAAGTGTTTGAGCACTAAAAAACCAAGCGAAATCACAAAAATAACGATTGCAAGGGTCCAGTAATCCCACGAATACATATAAAACGCCCTGTGCAGATAGTGCAACAACCTATTGCCTATTCCTTTTAATGTGAAAATAATATTATTCAATCTTCTCTCCCTGTTTCTTTTTGAAACGAAAATGTAAAATGTAGAAATTAGAATGTAGAATGATTGCATTTTTGCCATTTTGCATTCTACATTTGCGAGCAACGCGAGCCATAGAGCGAAGCGGAACGGGTATGGGCATTGCCCATCCTCAATTCCTCATTTCTCACTCCTAATTCCAAACTGCAATCGCTTTAGCGATTGCCATACATTTTTTCATAATAATTTTGATACTCGCCGGAAATGATGTTTTCCCACCATTCTTTATTATCGAGATACCACTGTATGGTCTTTTTGATACCGTCCTCGAACTTCGTTTCGGGCAACCAACCGAGTTCGTTGTGAATTTTGGTCGGGTCAATCGCATAGCGCATATCATGCCCTTTGCGGTCGGTGACATGGGTGATTAAATCTTCACTCTTGCCGAGTTCCTTACAAATGAGTTTGACAATATCAATATTACGCATTTCATTATGCCCGCCGATGTTATACACTTCACCCACTCTACCTTTATGGATAATCAAATCAATTGCCTTGCAGTGGTCCTCCACATAGAGCCAATCGCGCACATTTAAGCCCTCACCGTATACCGGCAGCGGCTTATCATTTAACGCATTGGCAATCATCAACGGAATGAGCTTTTCGGGGAAGTGGTACGGTCCGTAGTTATTGGAACAACGACTGACCGTAACCGGCAAGCCATAGGTTCTGTAATATGCTAACACCAGCAAATCCGCACCCGCTTTTGAGGAAGAATAAGGTGAGGATGTATGTATCGGCGTTTGCTCGGTAAAAAGTAAATCCGGTCTGTCAAGCGGCAAATCACCGTAAACCTCATCGGTCGACACCTGATGGTAACGCGTAATCCCGTATTTTCTGCAAGCATCCATCAAAGTCTGTGTGCCCAAAATGTTAGTTTTTAAGAAAATGCCGGGGTCCTCAATCGAGCGGTCCACATGCGACTCCGCCGCAAAATTGACCACAATATCCGGTTTTTCTTCTTCAAAAAGTTTCTCGACCGCTTCCCTGTCGCAAATGTCGGCTTTCACAAAGCGGAAGTTCGGCTTGTCCATCACGATCGCAAGCGTAGAGAGATTGCCGGCATATGTGAGTTTATCCAAACACACAATGCGGTACTCCGGATATTTTTTTAACATATGAAAAATAAAGTTTGAGCCGATAAACCCGGCACCGCCTGTTACGATAATGGTCATGGTTATTTCCTCCAAGGTTTTATGTAAATGCTAAATTATAAATTATAAATTCTAAATGCTAAATTCACTAAGATCTTTCGTCGCGTTGCTCCTCAAGATGACAGAAAATAGCGTGTCATTCTGAGTGAAACGAAGAATCTTTACAATTCAATTTCTTTCCACTCCGGATTCATACTTTCAACTAACTCATTCTTTCTTCTTCGTACCCAACCCTTTAGTTGTTTTTCTCTTGAAATCGCGGAATAAACATCTGTAGTGGATTCATAATAAACTAATTTTGAAACATTATATTTCTTAGTGAATCCATCAATTAGTTTGTTTTTATGTTCATAAATTCTTCTTTCTAAATCATTGGTCACACCAATATACATTACACTGTTGTTCCAATTTGTTAAAATATAAACATAATAATTCATTTCAATAATATAGTTCTTTCGTCGCGTTGCTCCTCAAGATGACAGAAAATAGCGTGTCATTCTGAGTGAAACGAAGAATCTTTAAAATCGGGTGCGGGTGCCCCGCCTTCAATTCCTCATTCCTCATTCAAAATTTTTAATTATTCGAACTACTCTTCCTCTATCAGCTCTCCTAAGTACTTGCCATAGGAAGAAACATTATATTTTCTCGCTTGTTCTATGAGGCGCTTGGACTGTGCGAGCAGTTGTTCGGAACTTATCCACCCTTTGCGCCAAGCGACTTCCTCCGGGGCAGAAACGATAATGCCCTGTTGTTTTTGCATGGTTTTCACAAAATTAGAGGCTTCAATGAGGCTGTCCATCGTGCCGGTATCGAGCCACGAAAACCCTCTTGAAAGGAAACTGACATCTAATTCGCCGCTCTCTAAATATTTTTTGTTCAAATCGGTAATTTCCAACTCACCGCGCGGTGAAGGCGCTTGATTTTTTGCAAATTCAACGCAGCGGTTATCATAAAAATATAGTCCGGTTACCGCCCAGTGAGATTTGGGCTTGTCCGGTTTTTCCTCAAGAGAAATTACCTGCTTGTTTTTGTCAAATTCCACAATACCGAAACGCTCGGGGTCATCTACATGGTAGCCGAATATGGTGGCGCGGTGGTTGATTTCCGCATTTTCAACCGCTTTTTTGAGTATTCCGCTAAAGCCGGCACCGTAAAAGATGTTGTCCCCCAGCACCATTGCACAGGCATCATCACCAATAAAATCTTCACCAAGTATAAACGCTTGCGCCAAGCCATCGGGCGTGGGTTGCTCTTTATAAGATAATGAAATGCCAAACTGCGACCCGTCGCCAAGCAACTTTTCAAAGCGCGGCAAGTCCTCCGGTGTGGAAATCACCAAAATCTCGTGAATCCCCGCTAACATCAGCGTGCTCAGCGGATAATACACCATCGGCTTATCATATATCGGCAACAGCTGTTTGGATGTCACCATTGTCAGCGGATACAGCCTTGTGCCGCTGCCTCCGGCTAAAATAATACCTTTCATGGTTTGTTCCTTTCGGAAAATGATGAATTGTAAATGTTAAATGTTGAATTGTGGTGGCAATGCTATGCATTGCATTATAATCAGGTACGAGCAAAGCACGTCCGCAATTCCTCATTTCTCTTTTCTAATTCCTAACAATTTGCAAGATTATTTTCCCAAAATAATCTTGCAAATCCTGTCCACATCCTCCAGCACCAAATCGGCATAAAGCGGTAAAGTCAATACCTTGAGCGCCACATCGCGTGCGACAGGTGTGTCATTAACATCATACTTATCTTTGTAGCAATCAAAGTCATTGCAAATGGGATAAAAATATTTTCTGGCGCCAATACCGTTTTCCGCTAACTTTTCCGCCACTTCATCGCGCGATTTGCCGAACACTTCTTTATCAAAAAGTACCGGAAAATAGGCATAGTTATAATTCACCGTATCTTGCTTAAACGGCAATTTCAGCCCGGCAACGCCTTCTAAATGCTTGCGGTAGCGGTGTGCCGCTTCTTTGCGTTTGGCAATTTCGCCCTCTAAGTGGCGCAGGTTGCAAATGCCCATCGCCGCCGAAAATTCATTCATTTTGGCATTGGCACCGACCGCATCTACCGTTTCCGGTCCGCGAATGCCGAAGTTTTTGAGGCGGTATAAATCCAAACCGAATGCTTCATCATGAAAACAGACAGCACCACCCTCAACAGAATGAAACACCTTGGTTGCATGGAAAGAGAACATAGAAGCATCACCAAACGAGCCGATGCCCCTGCCTTTATACTTTTCGCCAAAAGCATGCGCCGCATCAAAAACCACTTTTAAGCCGTGCTTTTTTGCAATGCGCTCAATTTCTTCTATATTACACACATTACCATACACATGCACGGGAATAATCGCGCTCGTTTTGTCGGTAATGAGCGCTTCGATTTTAGAAGTGTCTATCGTGTATGTATCCGGCTCAATGTCACAAAACACTGGGGTTAACCCATTCCTCACTATCGCATGGGTGGTGGAAGCAAAGGTGAAGGGGGTGGTAATGACTTCACCGGTCAGCCCCATTGCCTGAATTGCCATTTCGAGTGCCATATGTCCGTTGCAAAACAAATCAACATTATCTACCTCAAGAAACGCCTTGAGCTGCTCTTGGAATTGCTTATGCTTCGGTCCCATATTGGTCAGCCAGCGGCTATCCCAAACCTCTTTTATTTCTTCCATATATTCATCAAATGCAGGCATTGACGAACGCGTTACATTAATCATCATTAATCCCCTTAAAAATCTAATCTACATTATACTTGTGCTTAAGAATGTATTTGGCTTCCTCCAAATTACCGACACAGCGATGAATGCGATAATCTGTAGAAACCATCAGATTGTGATCGCACAATACGACTGAACCGTTTGCCATTTTTGTTCCCCAGTTTTTTGCATAAATAAACTCATCGGAATCTGACCACAATTCAGGAGTCGGCAACCAGCCGGCGACAAACGCCAAATATAAACCCTTTGGAGAATATAAATCGGGTATATATTCTTCCATGGCTTTGATAATTACGCGGCAGGCATTCTCCAATTCGTACTGCCGGTTCCTAATTTCATCTGTCATCACATCGGGTGTTAAACCGCATTTTTTTAATTGCCTGTATTCCTTTAATGCAGCTCTTGTAATTTTAATACTATCATCCAAAATATCCGGGGTCGCCAAGAACAGTGCTTCGCAATAGCTCACCACATGAATAATATCCGGGCTATATTCGTTTAATGGATCAATATCATCCATCATTGCCGTCACAGAGGCTAATTGGATTTTTGCAGTATCCAAATCCGGCTTAAAATAATCCAGACCTGCTCTGTTCTGCAGTAGCACTCTGAAACTGTCATCCTCCAACTCTTTAACAAGTTTGAGCAGTGTTCTGCCCTTTGCAAGATCTTGAATGCCCCAAGTACTTCGTGGTGTATTGAGCATATTCTGCAGCACAAAGGTTTTGGTGCCATATTTTTTTGCGGTTTTCGCTGCCAGATAACCTGAAAGAATGTAGGTAATATCATCCGCTCCCCTAAAAGCAAAATGGTGAGATACATTTGTTTCTACCGGTTTTCCGGTTGTAGAAATGTATTGTATTGTGTCAATATGCTCTTTTAAATTATCGTATAACGCATTAGGACCTCTTCCATCGAGTTCGTTGAACCACCATAAGGAGAGCGCATGCCAAGAGATATTGATTGTTCTTTCATATATCTCTGCCATCTTTTGCACATTTTTAGTGCCCGAGTAAGTTCTGACAAGCATCGGTCGCGCCGCCTGCCAAATATCCACATATTCGGCTTCCGAATTGACGGGCACGCCGCCGCCATTAGGTTTCCCGCTCCAATTTTCACCAAAGTTAGACTGTGAAAGTTGCGAAGAGCCAATGGATAACACATCTAAATATCCAGAGTTAGCCAACTGCCTGCACCAATCCTGATATTCTTTTAAACAAGCTTTTCGTGACATTTCGGCAGAATAGGGACCGGAGTGTGCACGAATAATCGGTTGAAACCCGCCTTGATAATTATTATCGACACGTAATTCAAGAGTGTCTTTACTTGTTCCGAATTCTTTATATAAATTGCGCTCTGGAGCACGCATAAATATGTAGTTGCCCTTGCGAATAATATCCTCACCGAATTTGAGTAACTGTTTATCGTACTGACAACCTTCCTTAATTTGCTTTGGAATGTCCTCCGCCGGAATACCGATTAACAACAATGTTTCTTCAGCAGATTCGCCGCCACGCAGAGTAGTCACTCGGTTTTGATATTCTTTATCAACTCTTTCACAAGCAGGTGTTAAGCCTGCAAAGAAAATACTCTTTATTTTTGCTTCCGGGTTGCCATATAAACCGTTTTTTTGAAGAGTATAAATCAATCGTCCCAACAGTTCAACCGCATTGTCCGGGTCAAGTCTGTATGAAAAACCGATTCTGGAGATATTATTCTCTACTATCCAATCAACCACTATCTTTTGCGCGCTTTCGGCAGAAATTCTATTCATGGCATCTTCCACATTTTGCGGAGATATAAAAACTTGATAGCCGCAATCTCGAATAAGAGAAGCTGCTGCATGAACACCCATTGTGTGCGCATCAACGAGTGTTTTTATTAAGCCAAAATTGTCACTTCTGTTAGCGGTCATTCGTCGTTCCTCGTTTAAAAAAACTGTTCTAATACGGCAAGGTCAAATCTGCGCCCGCTTTTTCTGTAATCTGTTTCCATTACAGAGTTAGCAAGGTCAATAATTGTTGTAATATTCGTTGTCGATACTCCTAATTGAAGCCCTAAATACTCTATCGGAACCAGTCCGTTGGGAATATCCTCAAATAAATAGCGAGTGTTGATTGTCGGCGGAGCGTCTATTCCCTTATAGGTTTCGTTGGCTTTGATACACTCATAAACACAATTTCCCTGCACATGATAGGTTCTTTCCAACCAATTTTTCAATGTTTCTACTTCGTAGCCTAATGCATTTGCAACACTTACTCTCTCCTTGTCCATTTTTTCCAAATAGCGAGCAATGGAAGGGGAAATGCCATCATAATAATATTTAAACTCCGCCTTTTCACTTTCTATCCAACCGATATTCATTAATACCGGTGCACAATGCAAAATCATACCGATATTGGATAATGAAGTAAAAGCAACTGAATCGACCGAAGAAAACTGTTCTCTAATGCAACCCGGTATGGCTCGCATTATTACATTTATATTGCTTGTTTTCAGTGCCGCGATTTTCACATCATCTTTTAATGCAAAAATGCTTGTGCTGTTTTCACCACTCTTGCGACAGGTATATACAATCGTTTGGGTTTCGGCAATTTGCGGTAGCGACCGAACTCCGTTTTTCTTTAATTCTTCCGCGAACTCAATAGCGCCAAACGTTCTGCCAGGATTGAGTACAATAACCGTGTTTTCATCTACAAAGGGCGCCAATGATTTCGCGGCATCTTTATGCGCATTGCTTGGGGTTGTAATCATAATAATGTCGGTAACCACTTCTGCAATATCGGCGGATACCTTATTGAGTTTGGCTGCACCGCAAATCATCCCATCGCACAAAACACAAGAAGAATCGATAACTTTTTGAATATGCGCCTGCGTGCGGTTATACAGATTAACTTTCACGCCATTAAGCACCAAGTGCGCCGCCATCGAAAGTCCCTGATGCCCCGCGCCGTAAATGCAAACCGTTTTATTATCCATTAATGATTTCATAATTGCTAATCCTTCGACAATTATCTAACATGCATTGTTAGTATTTAATTGATTAACGTCAAATTTCTCGAAAAGCATATTGTTTCCAAATTCATCTTTTACTTTAACTGTATTTTGAATCTTAATAATAGTATCCTTGATTTCTTCAATTGTGTCCCCAACAATATACGCTCTAAATGTTTTAGGAAATTGAGACCCGTTCACTTCAATCACCGTGCCAATTTTATGATAAAAGCAGGTATATAGAACATTCTTCCACGCGTCAACAATTTCTTTGCCTTCTTGCGAATTTATTGTGCCGTTTTTTGAAAGCAGTGTGAAAATGCACCCATATTTTCCTTTCAAGAACGGGTCGGCATTTTTCAACAGTGTAACATCTGTTGCTCCAGACATAGAGTATTCGATGAGCATCTTTAAATAATTTTCATTCGAATAATAATCCGTAAAAAGGTAAGTATTTGTGCCGCCGACTCGAAAATCCATCTCGAAAAATTTAAATCCAAAATCTTCACGATAAAAACCTTGTAAATTAGCCGAACCTTCCCTCATGCCCATATCCAGTAAAGCATTTTTTACATTTTCATCATGTGTATAAACATATTCTTGAATGTGGCTTGAAGGATATAAATAAGTATCTGGCAAAGAATTAAAGCCATCAGATACATTTCTTTCATATTTGTCACACATTGCCGATAAAACCGCTTTCCCGTTTGAAAACGTGTAGTAGGCAATCACTTCTCTTGCATCTTTGATTAATTCTTCTACCACAACCGATCCGGAGTCAGAAAAGGACAAAGCATAATCTATGCCTTGCTTTAACTCATTTTTGTTAAAACAAGTTGTTATTCCTCGAGACCCGCCATTATCTGCTGGCTTGATAACCACTGGATAAATAACATCTTTAGACCAATCCTCAAAACCCTTTTTTGCATCATAATAATCTCTTGTTACAGGTACACCATAATGCTTGCACAAATTCTTAAACTTTTGTTTGTCAAAAGTTTTTAATAATACCTTTTCATCTTCAACATAAAACGGTTTATTTAGTCGTTTACATAAGGCAATTGCTGCCAGTATCCTTTTTTCGCTATAGCCGGCCATAACGCCATCAATTACTGTTTCAATCGCCTTCTTTTCCAATGCATCAATATCCGACCAACTGATATTCCAAGCTTTATCTGCCACAAATTTTGCCGGCGAATCGGTCCAATCGGTGTTATAATCCGTGGCAATTGTATAAATTCCCATTTCTTTTGCGGCATTTATAATTTGTATTTCATCGACAGTAGCGCCTAAAATCAATAATTTCTTTCCCTCAAATTGTTTTATCATCATGATAACCCTTTCCATTTTGTTATAATATTAATCACTTCATTTAAATCAGCATATGAATATCTTTGGTCTATCGGTAAAGGCAAAATATTTTCTGCATAATCTGCAGCTAAGCAATCCGTTGATTGTAATACATTAGGCCACAGTGTTGGCACATATATTCTTTTTTCAACAAGTTTATTTCTTAACATGGCACCGTTTTCACAATAAAACGGATATGCATATGCCCCTTGCGGCACAGTAATTGTCAGAGAATTATATTCTTGTAACGCTTGGTGCAAAAAAAGAAAGTTTTCTTCTCTTTTTTTCTTTACTTTTTCATAATCAACAGCACCCAATAAATAGTGTGTCAATTTCGACATATACATTAATTTCAATGTTGAAAAGGATTCATCATTTTCTTGAAAATCAGAATAATAATCAGCGGCAGAACCACATTCTAATCTGCCCAACAGATGTTTCAACCGATTTGCCGAAACATCCCTTTCCAACGGCTCGCCAAGTATGCAATCCGTTGAAAGATAAGCACCGTCCGGAACACCGAAGAACTTTCTGCAAGAGTATAGAGTATCCACCCCTTCAACAGGATGTTGAAAAAACGCTTGTACATTATCTACAATGATACTGTGATATTGTTTTTGATACTCTGCAATCATTTCATTTGACAGTTGCCCATAAAAATTGACAATATATAAATACTCACCGGCTGCCAATGCCTTGTCAAAATCAGGTGTGAAATCGCGTTTGACGGCATAGTATTCATAGGCATATCCTTCCCTTTGACAAACTTTTGACACGGAATCACAAAGAAAGTGCGGGAGATATACCTTCTGAACCTTACGCGCATTAAGAAGATAGACCAAAGCATTTCTCGCCGTATTTAATGCAAT
>CADBJA010000029.1 GCA_902794945.1 Oscillospiraceae bacterium | reverse complement strand
TAGGGGAGGGTCTCTGTGCCCTCCCGAAATTTCTTTCACCTGTTATAAACGGCGGCGTGTCGAGGTCGCCATGCCCTACAAGTTTAAAACCGCAATTCACCATTTCATCCGTAGGGTGCGATGCCTACATCGCACCAATTTAAAGATTTCTCGACAAGCTCGAAATGACAAGCAAGGCAAAGCCTTGCAATTATAATTCAAAATTCTACATTAAAAATTCCACACCGATAAAGACAACAGCCCGTGAGGGGCACGGGCTGTTGTCTTTATCAGTATTGTTAGGAGTCTGAACCTTTACGGTTCGCTTTCATATTACAGCAATTTGTTATTTGAGTCAAGCGGTATTGTAAAAGTACTAAAATTCTGCGTAAAATTAGTGATAAAATGAAATTAAGGTTTCAAATTCCCTATTCTCGCTATCATATTTCCACTCATAAAAGCCGTTATAACGCTCAACAGCCTTGCGGATACTTTTAACCCCAAGCCCGTGCTGTTCGGCGGTGTGTGTGTGTGTGTGTGTGTGTGTGTGTGTGTGTGTGTGTGCGTGTGTGTGTGTGTGTGTGTCGGTGAACTTTTTGTGCTAAAAAGTTCACCGTTTTTCATCAGCGGTTCTCTGTCACACGCATTAGAAAGGATGAGAGTGACTAACTTTTCATTGCGCGGGTATATGCGCAGGTGTATAAATTTTTCGGCGCACTGCTCGGCGCTCTCAAGCGCATTATCAAGCAAATTGCCGAGTATAGCGGTGAGGTCGTTACTCTCTAAAAACGAGAGTGAAGCGGAAATTTCATATTTAAATTCTATCCCCTTCACCGCACAAAGGGAATTGTATTTACTGATAATGGTATTTAAGGTTTTATTGTCGCTCACATTGACCGAGTGAAATTGCTGTATGGTCGGGTACATCGATTTGATGTACTCGTGTACCTGCTCCATATTCTCTGCCGTATCGAGTTGGATTAAATGGTTTTTAAAATCGTGTGAGAGGATTTGCATATCGCGATTTGACTTTTCGACCAAAGCATAATACTGTTCATCAAACTGCTTTTGCTGTTCTTTGAGTTCTAACCCTGTGATTTTGCGCGAGAGTGAAATCAAATAACTTCTGTAATAAAACACAAACAGTGTAGAGATGAGCAACAGCACTGCCGCCACCGCCCAAATCACATACTCTTTTACACTCAAGGGTTTGCCCACAAAACTGTCTTCCAACAACACAAACAACACCGTGCTTGAAAACGGAATTACCAAACTGATGAGCAAGCCCTTGGTGCTGTCGGTATTATTTTTTTGTTTTTTTGAAATAAATTTTAAATAGATATGCAATACAATAATGACCGTAAACATATGTAGCAGTTTACTGACTATGGCTATAAAAAAATAAAAGGTAACATTTTCCACCCCGTTTTGATAGCGTGGACCGAATATCAAACTGCAAAGCGGTATGAGTATATACTCACTTGCTCCGAGTAAAGTAAAAATAATAATTGAGTGAATGGAAGCAATCAGTATTTTTTGCTTATATATCACCCAAATAATAAAAATATCACTCAACAAACCGACAACCAAATTGATATAAGTGCTGTGATTGAATACGCAACACATCACACAGCCAAACGAAAAAACGGCAAACACCAAACCGAAATTCACCGGTTTAGAGTGCTTGCCGCCGAATGCGTTTTCACAATAATACCAAAATAAGGTTGCTTCAAAAATGTAGACGAATATATTAATAAAAACAATAGCCATATGTTACTCCGAAAATACTGATAATGCTAAATGCTAAATTATAAATGCTAAATGCTAAATTATTAAGTTCTCTCCACTTCGGTCGAGATGACATTATTCTGTCATTTCGAGTCGAGAAATCTTTAAATCGGTGCTTTATAATCAAGTGCGAATGTCGCCCTTAATTCCTCATTCCTCACTCCTCATTCCTCATTTGTGAAAGTGCTAACTTTCACACTATTCTTCGCCTAAAAACCGGTAATACTTTTTGCGAAGCGAGTGTTGTTTATCACTTGAAACATTAATTTTTTTATCTTCTTCGCCCACATCCATAATGATTTCGGTGCGCTTAAAACATTTAATATAGTTCATATTCACGATGTACGAATAATGCGGTTCCGCAAAAAAAGAGGCTTTGAGTTTATTTTTAAATTCACGAAACCCCTCGCGCAACACATAGGTCCCGGTTTTGGTATGCACCAACACTTTACGCATTTTGGTTTCGGCATACACAATATCTTTAAACGCTACCTTGTGCATAGAACGGGTGCGAATATCGCGCAATACAATATACCTTTCATCCATTCGCTCCAATGCGGAATCCAGTGCGCGAAACACCCTGCCTGCTTCTACCGGTTTTTGAATATAGCGCAAAATGGCGTAATCCATCGCCTCATCAATGTACTGCGGGAACGAGGTCACCACCAGAACGGTAGTCGGCAAGTGATTCTCTTTCATGCGTTTGAGTATTTCGATACCGGTCACATCGCCCAGTTCAATATCTAAAAACAAAATATCACACGGTACCGTATCTTCCAACAGCGCTTCACCGGAATGGTAAATAATGATATCTGCAGAGATGCCGGTTTCGGCACAATAGGTATCTACAATTGCCTTTAAATCCTCACAGAATATTACGGAATCATCACAAATACCGATTTTCATATTTTCACACCTTTCGTAATTAGACATAATTCTCCAATATATCTTAATTATAACAAAAATAATAAAAAAATAAATCTCTATTCCTTATTTTTTACCGCAAATGGTAAAACTCGTAAAAAAGAGTGTAAAATTCGGAAAAACAGATTAAAAAATGTATCAATATTTAAATACAATAGGTAGAGAATATGGGAGGGCACGGAGACCCTCCCATACATAATTCCCGGTGCTACGATGATAAATAAAAAGATCTCTCCGCTTCGGTCGAGATGACAATATCAATGTAGAATGTAGAAATTAAAATGTAGAATTAAAAGAACCTGCCACAAGTGGCAGAACCTTGACGGTCGCTACGCTCGGTTAAAGAACCTGCCTACGGCAGAACCTTGACGGTCACAAGGCTTTGCCTTACATGTCATTTCGAGCGTAGTCGAGAAATCTTTATATCGATGCAAATTTCTTTTTCGGACGAGCAATGCTCGTCCCTACTCGTGCCTTGTGCTTTACAGTTGGGTATGGGGCTGAACACTAAACACTGAAAACTGAACACTAATAAAAGGCATATGTTCCCGTACAGATTTACAAACCATTTAAAAAGGCAAACACCAAATTCGGTAGTAAGCGCGCACACTTTTATGTACCCCTCTTTGCAAACACACCAGCGCTTAATTCCGATCTATCACTGATAAAAAAGAGAAACACACAAAAGGATTTACCTTTTAAGTTGCAACGAATGATTTGTAAATTGCACCCGCACCGCTGCAGCAGTGCAGTGAAACATATGCCTTTAGAAAAGCGACTTTTTATAAAGTCGTTTTTCTAATATAGAATTGAATTTAATTAAAACCTGCTGTATACCGGGAGGGCACGGAGGCCCTCGCCTGTATATCGGGAGGGCACGGAGACCCTCACCTACATAATTCCCGGCACCTGTGCACCGCACAGGTGCCGGGTTGATAACTACATACCGTAGTTATCAGAAAGAAGAATAATGGAGAGATCTAACATATCAATCACGCCGTTTTCATTTAAATCGTAACGCTTTGTTACAGTATCTGCCGGCATACCGATATACGGGATGATGATAGAAATATCAGACATATCAATCACACCGTCACTGTTCAAATCGGGTGAAACCGTGCCGTATTCCATCGACACCGTAATCATCGGCTTAATGCCCGAAATTTGGGTAGTGGATTGGTAAGCATCGGCAATATTACCGTTTTCACTGATGAGAACAATTGCATTTTGTGACACACCGGGTGTTCTGCTCATATAATCGGCAGTATTCTTATCGTGTGCCCACAAGCCCTGTGCGACGGCATAATCGGTGCCGCTGCTGAGCCTCTGTTCCGAAGTATGGAGCGGGTAGGTTTTGTTGACCACATCTTCAAGTGACGGTAAATAAACTTTATCTGTCGTATTGATACCGCCCCTGGTGCCGTAATCCGGGTGGTTCATATTGGTATTTTCACTACCTAAAACCTGCTCTTTTTCGCTCTCGTTAAAGGCTTTCTCATAGAACGCATCGGCAAGCCATGCTCTGACGGAACTCTCTGCCCAAGTAACATTTTGCGCCGCAGTATAATCATTATGGTACATACCGGCATCTAAAATATTCTTAGCCACAAGGGTTGCCTTGCTTGCGTTAACACTGAGTACCTGCCACACAATCGGCTCCCACTTAAAGTAGTAAGTGCCGGTCACATAGCCGTTTAAGGGTTGGAAGGTATTGCCCTGCATCGGCGCTTCGTTTAAGAAGAACGGTCTGTAAGAACCGATCACCACTTTGCGGTATGTTTCACCACCGAGTGTAATATCCGCATACTGCATATTTACCTGCTCATAGTAGGCACCCATAAACGGGGTGTAACGGTAACCGTAGGATGTGAGCGGTGCTTCAACCTTATCTAATTGTGCGATTAAGGCTTCATCACTCACCTTGCTTTGCGGCCAAGAACCGAAGGTGACTTCCCCGCCCTTTTGTACTCTATCTCTCAAATAGGTGCTTTCGGGGTAAGTGAAGTAGTGGTTTGCACGCCTATCCACCTTACCGCAATTCATACAAGTGTAGAAATAGGTGGAATCCGCTTTGCCGAGTGTACCGCTGATAAGCGTATCACGGTTCATCTGCCGCGCGGTGTAAGAATGCCTTAAAGCAGTCCCCTGTGCCTCGTAGGTTTCGGGCGAAATCTCGTTACAGCGTGTGCAATTGTAGTGATAAACCGCATTTTTACCGCAAGAAGCCTCGCTCTCGATAGTAAAGCCGTTTTTCACCGTTCCCGTAAAATCGTGCCCTAACGGGTCTAATGTAAGGGTATTGGTGGTATCACAATACTCACACTTTAACTGCTCGCTGCCCTCTGTGGTACAGGTGGGCGCCGTGTAATCCACCAGCACGGTGAAAGAGTGCAAATTCGGGTTCATCGTATTGGGTCTCTCATAGTACACCGAGGTATCTGCGATTATCTTTCCGCACTTCGAGCACCGGTATTGCTTATAATAGGTTTCGTTTGAGGAACAAGTTGCCTTTGTGCGCAGTTTCGTGGTGCCGGTAGATGTTCTCAAATCGTGCCCGATAACCTCTGTAACCTCCACCGAGTAGGAATCACCGCAAATGGAGCATCGGTATACGGCAACACCGGTGTGCATACAATCTGCCGTAGAAGCGGCATAATCAATAACATACTTATGCTCGCCGAGGTGGGTCCCTTTTGCGGTAAAGGTATTACTGTTTTTAATTACCTGATGACACACGGCACAGGTGTAGTAATACACGGCATCGCTGCTTTCGGTTGCAGGTTGTTTGAGTGCCGCATCACTGATGACTTCTTCCGGAAGGTGGCTGTTGATACAATCTTCTATCTCAAAGTAATTGGTACCGAGCGCATCACAACATTCGCAAGTGTAATAATATGCACGCGCTTGTGTGCAGGATTCGCTCGCCTTAATGGCGGAAGGCGTCATCAATTTTCTTGTAAATACATGGGTATGCTCTGTCGGGTAGTTACCAACCGCATCTGCAGAAATAGGAACAAAATCATTTTTGAGTGTCAGCATCGGTCTGACGGGGAGACCGTATAAATCGATATCATTATGTTCACTCGGACTGCCCTTACCGCTTAACTCATAAAAACGCACTTCCCCATCATACATAAACCATGGACCGTAGGCATTTTCGCGCTGTTCACTTAAAACGGTTTCATCACCGTTTAAGAGTTGTTCATAAGCGCTTTGCGGTGCGTAGTATAAATGGTCTGCATCAAATAACTCTAAAATCGGCCTATGTGCCCCCATAATGTAATCATAATCGGGCAGTTGCAATGCATCTTCATTAAACAGAGCGGCTTTTTCGTTACCTGAAAATGCGAGTTGCTCAAAATGCCAGCCTAAATCATAGCGTTCATTTTCGATGAAATCCGCATAATCTCTGTAATTGTAAATGGAATCCAATACATTCTTTGCCAACAGCACGGAATGATTTTCTTTCGTTTCTACCAAAATCCACTCAATCGGGTCCCACTTAAAGAAGTAGGTACCTCCGAGTGCCGCTGTTTTTTTATCGTCTTTTTCGGCGCTGAATTCGGTTGTTCTGAAATCATTAACCACCACTTTGCGGTATTTTTCACCACCGTAAATGAAATCACCGTACTGCATATCCAACGCACCCTCAAAGCTGTATTCATAATAGTGAGAAGCGCTTATGGATTCATCATAACCGTAGCCGAAACCGTAACGGAACATCTTGACCTCTTGGGCAGATAAAGCGTTGATTAATGCCTTATTCGTCACAAGAGACTGCGGCCATCTGCCGTACTCAATCACACTGCCAATCGGGTAATTGGCAAGCGGACCGCCTTCAATGCGGTATTCAAAATAGCCGTAAGTTGCTTCATCCAACACTTTTTTACAAGTATCACAAGTGTAGTAGTAAGAAACGGGGTTACCGTGTTCATCTACATCTTTCACGGCACTCAATGAAATGATTTGTACCGGTGTATGCCCTAAAGCGGTATTCGGCACTTCTGCCGTGTAGTCTTTATCGAAAGATACTTCACCGCAACGCGCACACTTTAAGTAATTAATCGCGTTTTCGGTACAAGTGGCTTGTTGGAATGCCGTGCCGGAAACGACCGAGAAGTCGTGACCGAAACGCTTTTCACCATATTCGGTGAAAGTACGCTCACAGCGGGAACACTGATATTTGATATAGGCATCATGCGTGCAATCCGCCTCTTGTGAAGAAACTATCTGCCCTTTTTCATGACCGTATCTCGGCTGTGTAATTTCGGTAAGCACATAACCGCAAATGGAACAAACAGAAGTTCTTTTGCCATCTTTTGTGCAAGTGGCTTCCGTTTCGGATTCCACCACAAATTCGTGGGTATGCTCCACTTCTGCCTCGCTAAAGTAACGCGTTTCATACCCTTCCACATTACACATCACGGTGCCGCATTTGGAACAGGTGTAGAAGTAAGTAGCCGGTTCTGTATCGGTACGCGGTGTGCGCAGTGCATCTAACGATAAAATCTTGGTGTAATCGTGCTGCAATTTTGTAGCGGTATCTTCATATGTTTGCGTGGTGCTCAACACTTTGCAGCGTGAGCATTTGCCGTAATACAAATCACCGTGGAAACAATCTGCCGCTTTATACTTTGTAATGCTGTGCTCGGAGAAATCGTGCCCCAATGCACTCATGCTCTCTCTTTGCTCACTGCCGCACATATTGCAACGGTATAAGTACACACCGGGGTTGGTACAATCCGCTTCGGTGGCGGAAACAAGCACATAATTATGCGCTAATTTTTCGGCATAAGTTTCGGTTTTCTCATTACCGCACACATCACAAGTATAAGTGCGGGTGCCTTCTTTTAAGCAAGTAGGCGCAGACTCTGCCGTTAATATATAGTTATGGTTTAACTTCGGTATGGTTTGCGTGAGTTCTTTGCCGCAAACGGTGCAGCGCGAGAGTTTACTGCCCGCTGTTGCACAAGTGGGATTCACCGTTTCAATGAGTTCATAGTTGTGCGCTGTTAATACACCGAAAGTGACTTCTAACACATTTTCACAACGAGAACAACGGTAAGTTTTTAACCCGCGAGAAGTACAATCCGGCTCTTTGGTGGAAATAAGAGTATAATCATGCCCTAATGCCGGGGTCTCGGTTTCACTCATTTCACCGCAAACGGTGCAACGCTTCACTTCCACACCGCGTGAAGCGCAAGTGGGCTCTACTTTAGAAATGGTTTCGTATGTATGCCCGGTTGCCGGTAACGCATTGATAACCTCTTTGTTACAAACCGTGCAAACCATATCTTCATACCCATCCCGCGTGCAGGTGGGCTCCTCTTTATCAACCACTTTGAAAGTGTGAGCGCTTATGGGTGCGTACTCTACTTCTTTCATTTCACCGCACACTTGACAAGTGTATACTTTAATACCGGTGTGGGTGCAATCGGGTTCAATGGTCTGCGTGAGTGCATACAGGTGTTGCCCGACAGGATCACTGTATATTTCGCTGTAAGTGTCACCGCAACGCGAACAGGTGTAAATATATTTGCCTGCATTGCCGCAATCAGGCTCTATTGTTTCTTTCACATAATTGTGCCCTAAAGCACTATCAGGTACCTCTTTGGGATTAGAGGTTAATTTGCCGCAACGCGTGCACTGCATATAGGCAAGCGCATTTTGCGTGCAGGTTGCCTCTTGCGTAATTTCATTCACAATGGAATAATCGTGATGTAACATACTCACTATATTCTCATAATATGTAGCACCGCAGCGCGTACACAGGTATAAATCATACCCTCTTTGTGTGCAAGTGGGCTCTTTATGCTCTATCAGGTCGCCTTGCATATGACCGAGCTTATTAAAATACTCTTGCGTTTCGTATGTACAATATTTACAAGCCATATAGCGGTAACCTGAATGATTGCAATCCGCCGCTTCTTCCTCTTGCACATACATAGTGTGCGTGTGGTCTAATACGGCATTTGACCAAATCAGTGTTTCATAGCCGGGTAAATCTTTGATTACCGTGCCGCACATTGCACAAGTGTAATAATACTTATCGGGCGCACCGTCAGTGCCTTTTTGATACAGCGCACTCGGTATTGCATTCTTCTCATAAGTATGACGAAGCGGTGGTGTGCCGTCATCATAGGTATGTTCCAATTCAACGGGATTCAAGCCGCAGCGCGAGCATTTATACTCATAAAGATTACCGTGTTGACAGTTCACTTCTTCATATAAAATATCCGTTTTGACGGAAAAATCATGCCCTAACTTGGCAATCGTCTCTTCCGTAGATTGACCGCAGCGGTCACAATACACGGCTTGCCTGCCCTCTGCCGTGCAGGTAGCCTCTTTGAGTATGGTAATTTTGTTATTGTGCCCGAGTGCCGGTGTGGTGGATAAGGCATACCTTTCACCGCAAAACTCGCAGGCATAAATATCTTGCCCGAAATTGGTGCAAGTGGGGGCTTTGCTGTCAATCACTACATAATGATGCTCGTGATTGGGATAGTAAGTAAAGTAATCATTTACCGCACCTTCTCTTGCATCAAACAAGACTTTATTACATCTGGAACAAGTGTAAAAATAAGTAGGCTGTTGGTCACCCTGCGCCGGTGTGCGCAAAGCGTCTTCGCTCACTTTTTTATACGGGTTATGCCCTAAGGCCCCCGCATATTCTACCGTTTTAGCAGATGAGCAAAGTGTACAAGAATACTTTTTAGTACCCGCAGTGGTACAGGTAGGCTCCGTGACACTGTTCAGTTTATAATTATGTTCGTGCGGTACAACAGCGGTAAAAGTTGAAGCTTTTGTGCCGTCTGTATTTGTTGTGATAACTTCGCCGCAATGTTCACAGGTGTAATAGTAAAGCCCTGTATAAAGCGAACGATTGTTCCACTTGATAAACGCCGCATCACTTGTCACTTTCACAGGTGAATGGTAAGTTGTGACATCGGTATCTTCAAAATAGCCGGTACCGCCCGCCGCATCACAATAGCGGCAGGTATAGCGGTATTTTGCATAAGACTCGCAGTTATTGGTAATGAGTGCCTTCTTGTGCAAAATCGGTCTGTCATAACGATGTGTATGTTGCACCGGCGCATAGGATGTAGTGTTTTCACTGCCGGGCAGCGCGACCTCATTTGCAATCGAAATCATCGGTTTTACACCGTAAATCGAATTAGGTGTATATGAGTTAGGACCGAAATACTTACCGCCTGAGGTGGAAGCCACAAGGTTGTAATCGCCTGCATCGTTCATAATGAGCCAATTTACCTTTTTATTGGCAAAGGCAGAGTTTACAAATGCTTCCATTAAAACGGCATACCCTTCCGCAAAGCCGGTATTTAAGATGTTATTATATAACATACCGCTTACGATATCGTTTTTGCTTGGGATAGAAATCGCATCGGCGGTGCCGTAGCGTTCAATCGGCGTTAATTTTGTGCGCTCCGTACCGGTAAAGGCATTGGTATAAAATACATCCGATAACCATGTGCGCACAAAACTCTCTTCCCAAGTGCAATCTTCAAACGAATAGGTATAGGGTTGTTGTGTTATCACGCGGCTTGCCACGGCAGTAATTTTACCGTCCGCCTTGTCGGCAACCGTCCACTGAATGGGGTCCCACTTAAAGTAGAAAGTGCCTTCACTCTGTTTAACTACCCCATTGGTTTGCGAAGGTCTCGATTGTGTAAAAACGACCTTACGGTATCTCTCGCCCAAATAGTCAATATCGGCATACTTAATATCAGGTATACCGGTATATACCTTCTTTTTGACGATTAATCTGTAACCGTGGGTAAAGCCGTAAGAAGTGAGCGGTGCATCAATTTCATTTAACGATGCAATCAATGCATCATCCTTCACCGCACTGTTCGGCCATCTGCCAAGCGTAAATTCATCAAACACATTTAACGCGCCGGCAGTGCCCGCGGCATACACGGGTTCCTCTTCGGCAAACGATGAAAACGAAGCGGAAACCGCACTGAAAATCATCACACATGCCAAAATGAGGCTTAATATTTTTTTCATACCGTATCCTCCTTTATTACATATTCTCATAATTACCTAACCTTATTATATTTGTTTAAAAAAGAAAAACAATATGTAATGTAAAATTACTAAAAATGAGTGTAAAAATAAGAAATTTATTGTGAAAATGAGGCAAAATAATTTGATTTCCGTTTTCATTTTACTGCAATTTGCAGTAAATGTCAATACAATGTTTTGCGGTAGAATATAATCTATGCGGGGTGATGAAAATGAGATATCAACATATAAAGGATTTAAGAGAAGATGCCGATTTATCACAGGCAAAAATGGCAAAAATACTCAACTGCTCGCAACAGGTTTATTCTAATTATGAACTCGGTCAGCGCGATATACCGACCGCGATTTTAATTGCACTCGCAAAGTACCACAAAACAACGACCGATTATATTTTGGGGTTGACGGATAAGAGGTAAATTCTAATTTACGCCACCCTTGCGGTGGCTAAATTAGAATTTAGTTAACAGTTAACAGTATACAGTTGACAGATTTTGGATGGGCCCATACCCGTATAGAGAAAGATATTGTCTTTACTAAATATAAAAACTATGAAAAACCGCAAAGAAAAAGCATTTTTGCACAAGTCAGTTTTTCCGCTAATAACTGTATACTGTTTTCTGTGAACTGTTGACTATT
>CADBJA010000028.1 GCA_902794945.1 Oscillospiraceae bacterium | reverse complement strand
AATCAAGTGCGAATGTGTCGCCCACTCGCTGACTGCCGACTGCCGACTGCCGACTGCTTAAATTCTAATTTAGCCACCGCAAGGGTGGCATAAATTAGAATTTATATTATATAAAATAATCCTTGACAATAAAAATATACTGTGCTATAATAGCAATGTTAATGAGTATGGTAAGAATGGAGAGTAGGTTTTAACCTGCTCTCCACTTTTTAAGGAGAAAAACATATGGCAGCAAACAAAAAGCTAAACACCGTAGCGCGTGTGTTTGAAATTGCCGCACCGATTGCCGCAGATTTGGGGCTTGAGATTTGGGACATTCGTTACCTCAAAGAGGGCAGCGATTGGTACTTGAGAGTCTTTATTGACAAAGAGGGCGGCGTAGGCATTAACGATTGTGTGGAGATGAGCCATGCACTTGATAAGCCTTTAGATGAGGGCGATTTTATTCCGAATGCCTACATTTTAGAAGTTTCTTCCCCCGGTGTGGAGAGAGAATTAACAAAGCCGGAACATTTTGAAAAAATGTTGGGGCAACCGGTCAACATTAAACTCATTCGTCCGGTTGACAGGCGCAGGGAGTTTGCCGGTGTACTCACGGCGTTTGCAGACGGTGAAATCACCCTCACCGCGGCAGATGAAAGCGAAATGAAAATAAACAAAAAAGACACCGCTTATGTGCGGTTGGATGATTTTGGAGGATTAGAGCAATGAACAGCGAATTTTTTGAAGCGGTAAAAGCGCTTGCAGCAGAAAAGAATATTTCTACCGATTATCTTTTCACAAAGATTGAGGCGGCATTGGCTGCAGCAATGCGTAAAAATTACGGCGGCAATAATAAAGAGAGAGAAGTGGTTAAGTGCAAGATTGATACCGAAGCACACACCATTAAGATTTGGGCTGAACTTGAAGTGGTGGATGAAATCACCGAGCCCGGCGCTCAAATTCTCCTTGAGGATGCGAAGAAAATAGATAAGGATGCTGCCGTAGGCACCTTCGTTATCAAAAATATTGAACTTTCCGAATACGGCAGAATTGCGGCACAAACCGCAAAGCATGTTATCCGTCAGGGTATTCGTGAGGCGGAGAGAAGCCGTCAGATTGAAGAGTTCCGCTCTAAAAAGCAGGAAATCGTGAGTGCGAAAGTATCTCGCATTGACCCGGTGAAGGGCAATGTATCCCTCGATATTGCCGGCGGCGATGCCGTATTGCCCAAAAAAGAGCAGGTACCCGGCGAAACCTTTACCGAAGGGCAACACATTCAAGTGTATATCGTGGATGTGCGTGATGATGAGAGAGGCTCAAAGGTAATGATTTCCCGCACACACCCCGGTTTTGTAAGGCGTTTGTTTGAAAGGGAAGTGCCTGAAATCTTTGAGGGTGAAGTCGAAGTGAAGAGCGTCTCCCGTGAAGCGGGCAGCAGAACCAAAATTGCCGTATATGCGGCAGATGAAAATATTGACCCGGTCGGCGCCTGCATCGGTCCGAAGGGCGCGAGAGTGAACACCATTGTGGATGTGCTCGGCGGCGAAAAGATTGATATTATTAAATACAGTGAAGACCCGGCAGAGTACATCAGCGCGGCACTCGCACCGGCAGATGTGAGTGAGGTATTGGTTGCACCGAGCGGTGCAAAAGAGTGCAGAGCCGCCGTGCCGGATAATCAGTTATCCCTTGCCATCGGCAACAAAGGGCAAAACGCCCGCCTTGCCGCTAAACTGACCGGTTGGAAAATCGACATTAAGCCGGAATCCGTTTTCTATGAAGAGATTGAAAACGAAAAGGCAGCGGCATTAGAAGCCGAGTTGGCAGCCGAAGAAGCGGCATTGGAGGCGGAGGAAACCGCAGAGGCGCCGGAAACCGAGGCGGAAGTTGCCGAGACCGCAACCGAAGCAGAAACGGCAGCAGCAGAAGAAGATACTAACGAAGCGTAAAAATACATCGGCACATACGAAAGGCGGTGAGGAATTGAAACAAAAAAAGATGCCCGAACGGCTTTGCCTGGGCTGCAATGTCAGCAAAGACAAGCGCGAACTGATTCGGGTGGTCAAAACCAAAACCGGCGAAATCTTTTTAGATAAAACCGGCAAGGCAAACGGCAGAGGCGCGTATATATGCAATGATGCCGCTTGTTTGGAAAAGGCGATTAAAACGAAGCGTATTTCCAGGTCTTTGGCAGTGGAAATTCCCGCCGAGGTGTATGATGCGTTAAGGCAGGCGATACAAAATGACGAACAGTAAATTGTTATCGCTGTTGGGGCTTGCCAAAAAAGCCGGCAAGCTCTCTCTCGGGCACGATGCGGTGATGGATGCTTTGGCACGCCGCAAGGCGCACTTAATTGTGCTTGCCGCCGACGCGAGCGAGAGAGTAGAAAGAGAAATGAAACGCGAAATTGCGTTTCGGCAATCGTCTATTCCGCTTATCAGAATAAGCGAAACCATGGAACAGATAGGGTATGCACTGCCTCACAAGGTTGGAGTTGTGAGTGTGAACGATGCATCGTTTGCGGCAGCAGTGTTAAACAGATACGAGGAGGGCTGATACGAATATGGCAACCGTAAAACATAAGATTAACGAAATCAGTAAAGATTTTTCGCTCGACAGCAAAAAGATTATTGCAATCGTCGGGGAAATCACCGATGAGCCGAAAAAGAGTGTTTCCGTGCTCACCGGGGAAGAATTGGATTATATTTTTGATAAATTGACGACAGCGCACGCCGTCAAGGATTTTAATGCCTATTTCCAAATGGCAAAACCTGCCGAGCAGGCGGAAGAAAAGAAGCCGGCGGCAAAAAAAGCAAAGAAAGAGGATGCCGAGAAAAAGGCGGATACCAAGCAGCCTGAAAAGAAGGCGCCCGCAAAAGAAACGGCAAAATCCAAGAAAAAGGGCAAGAAAAAGGCGGATACCGCTACCGACAAACCGGTGGTGCATAAGCCGTCAGACCCGCAGCCTTTCAAGAAAAGAGAAAAGAAAGAAAATCAGTATAAAGCCAAAACCAAGGGTGAGTTCCGTACGGTTGATACCCGTACCTCCAACGTTGACCTTTCCAAGTATGATGAAAGGTTTGAAGAACTCGGCTCTTCCAGACATGTCAATGACCGTACCTCCTCCACCAAGCAGAAATTAAAGAAAAAATCAGGCAATAAGTACAGAGGCAAGCAGGGTATTCACCGTCAATCCGGTAAAAAAGAGACCGAAACACAGCGTATGCGCAGGCTCGAACTCGAAAGAAAGAAGAAGAAACTCGAAATCACCGTGCCGGATGAAATCACCGTGGCAGACCTTGCGCTCAAAATGAAGATTACCGCCGTAGAAGTCATTAAAAAGTTGATGACACTCGGCGTGATGGCTTCACAAAATGATACCATTGACTTTGATACCGCTTCTATTGTGGCGGAAGAGCTGCATGTTAAGGTCAAAAAAGAAGTGGTTGTCACCATTGAAGAAAGAATTATTGATGACACCGCCGATGATGATGAAAACTTAGTGCCGCGTGACCCGGTTGTGGTTGTTATGGGTCACGTTGACCACGGTAAAACCTCTATTTTGGATGCGATTCGTAATACCGATGTCACCGCAGGTGAAGCCGGCGGCATTACCCAAAATATCGGTGCTTACAGAACCAAAATTAACGGCAGAAACATCACTTTCCTCGACACGCCCGGTCATGCCGCATTTACCGCGATGAGAGCGAGAGGTGCGAAGGCAACCGATATTGCCGTGATTGTTGTAGCGGCGGATGACGGTGTGATGCCGCAAACCGTAGAGGCGATTAACCACGCCAAGGCGGCAGAAGTGCAAATTATTGTTGCCATTAATAAGATGGATAAACCGGGCGCAAACCCCGATAAAGTATTAAATGAGTTAACCGAGCACGACCTTGTTCCCGAGCAGTGGGGCGGTGATGTGATTTGTGTACCCGTATCGGCAAAGACCAAAGAAGGTCTGCCCGATTTACTCGATACCATTATTTTGGTAGCCGATATGATGGAACTCAAAGCCAACCCCGACCGCCAGGCAAAGGGTGTTGTCATTGAAGCCAAACTCGACAAAGGCAGAGGTCCCGTGGCAACCTTCCTTGTACAAAAGGGTACCCTCCACACCGGCGATATTGTGGTAGCCGGTACCTCCGTGGGTAGAGTGAGGGTGATGACGAATGAAAACGGCATACAACTCAGTGAAGCCGGTCCCTCCGTACCCGTAGAGGTGATGGGTCTCGGCGAAGTGCCGAAATCCGGCGACATCTTTGATGCCGTAACCGATGAAAAACTGGCAAGAGAACTTGTTGAGCAGAGAAAGAATGAAGAAAAACAGGCTATCTTTGATGCACAGAATAAAGTCAGCCTTGACAATCTCTTTGAAACCATCGCCGAGGGCGAAAAGAAAGAGTTAAAGATTATTGTGAAAGCCGATGTACAAGGTTCTGTGGAAGCCGTGACGCAAAACTTACAGAAACTGACAAACGAAGAAGTGAAAGTGCATGTCATTCACGGTGCTGTCGGCGGTATTACCGAGAGCGATGTGATGCTCGCGAACGCTTCCGATGCGATTATCGTAGGCTTTAATGTGCGCCCCGATGCCGTGGCAAGTGCCAACGCGACAAGAGATGGGGTAGACATTCGCACCTACCGCATCATTTACGATTGTATTGATGAAATTAAGCAGGCAATGAAGGGTATGCTCGCACCCAAGTACAGAGATGTGGATATCGGCAGAGCCGAAGTCAGGCAGACCATTTCCATTTCCGCCATCGGTACCATTGCCGGTTGCTATGTGTTGGATGGTAAGGTCACCAGAGATGCAAAAATCCGCTTAGTGCGTGACGGTATTATTATCACCGAAACGAGCATAGCATCCCTGCGCCGTTTCAAGGATGATGTCAAAGAAGTTGTCAAAGGTTATGAATGCGGTATCGGTCTTGAAAATTATAACGATATTAAAGAAGGCGATATTTTCGAGGCGTATATCACAGAGGAGTATAGAGACTAATGGCAGGCTATAAAACAGACAGAGTGGCGGAAGATATTAAGCGCGCCGTGATTACGGTTATCCGTGAACTCAAAGACCCCCGCGTTGCCGGTAAAATGTTAACGGTGGTGCGGGTGGATGTATCGGGCGACCTCTCTTATGCCAAGGTGTATGTGAGTGCACTCGAAGGGCTTGATACCGCAAAAGAAGCGGTCAAAGCCCTCAAAAATGCGGAAGGGTATATTAAAAACCATGTTTCCAAAGCATTGCATTTGAGAAAAACACCCGAGTTGCATTTTGTGGCGGATAACAGCATTGAAATCGGTATGCATATTGACCGTATATTGAAAAACAATAAACCGTTAGACGAAGAATAATTCGTTAAGGAGAGTAGCGACCAATTTTCGTTACGCCACTCTCTCTATTTAGAGGTAAACATGAATTTAAATCCGAAACAGGTTGCCGCCATTTTGGCGGAGCAGGACAATATTACAATATTAACCCATTTTCACCCGGACGGCGATACCCTCGGTTCGGCGCTCGCTTTGTTGCGCGCGCTGCGCAAAATGGGCAAAAAGGTGAATTTTGTCAATAACGACCCCGTTCACCGCAAATATGCTTACCTTTGGAAGGGGTTAAAAAAGCAGGATTTTGAAGAAAAATTTGTGGTGGCAGTGGATATTGCAACCGAAGAATTGCTCGGTGATGCGCTCAAAGAGCAGTATGCCGGCAAAATTGATTTATCCATCGACCACCACCCCTCGAATACCATGTTTGCAAAAGACACCTGTTTAGAGGGTGAGAGTGCCGCCGCTGCCGAGATTATTTATTATGTGATTAAAGAACTCGGCGTAGAGTTTGACGGGGATATGGCTTCGTGCATTTACACCGGCATTTCTACCGACACGGGTTGCTTTAAATTCAGAAACACCACGGCGAGAACCTTCTATATCGCCGGTATTATGAAAGAACTCGGTGCCGATACGGAAACGATAAACGAAGTGATGTTTGAAATCAAAACCCGCGGTGAACTGGAACTTGAGCGCATTATGTTAGAGGGTATGGATTATTACTTTGATGATAAACTTGCCATTGCCGTCATTACACAAGATATGTATAAACAAACCGGCACGAGTGAGGATGAGTGCGAGTACATCGCGTCTATCCCCCGCCAGGTGGCAGGCGTGTATGTGGGCGTTACCATCCGTGAGCGCACCAACGGCACGTATAAGGCATCGGTGCGTACCAAACCGCCGATTGATGCTTCCGAAATTTGCCGTGCATTCGGTGGCGGCGGGCATATGAATGCCGCCGGTTGCCGCTTTGACGGTACGCTTGAAGAATTTAAAAATAAATTTATAACAGTAGTGGGAGAAGTGCTCTAATGACAGGCATTATTCCGATTGATAAGCCCGCCGGCATCACTTCTTTCGGTGCCGTGGCGAGAATGCGCAAAATTTTAAATATGAAAAAAATCGGGCATGCGGGCACCTTAGACCCGATGGCAACCGGTGTGTTGCCGATATTGGTCGGCTCTGCCACCCGCTTTTTAGATTTTTTACCGTGTAAAGATAAGCGCTATACCGCTATCATCAAATTGGGCTTTACCACCGACACTTTAGATACCACCGGTGAAATTATCACACACACCGATGCACATATTACCCGCCCCGAGTTAGACGAGGCGGTAAACTGCTTTATAGGCAAAATCTCTCAAATTCCGCCGATGTATTCCGCCGTGCAAAAGGACGGTGTGCGTATGTATGAACTTGCCCGCAAGGGTGTTGAGGTGGAGCGAGAGGCGAGAAAAATTGAAATTTACAAAGCAAGGGTTTTGGAATTTGATGAAAGCGCGCAGGAGTTTACATTAGATGTTTCCTGTTCTGCCGGCACCTACATTCGCACCCTTGCCGATGATATCGGTAAAAAACTCGGCTGCGGTGCCTGCCTTGCAGGTTTGCGCCGCACAGAGGGTAGCGGCTTCACACTCGAGAGTTGTTACAGTTTTGAAGAGGTTGCCGAATATGCTGCCGAAAACCATCTTGAAAAGCGTATCATTTCGATTGAAGATGCACTCATGGCGTACCCCGCCGTGTATGTGAGCGAAAAACAGGCAGTGCGTTTTTCAAACGGCGGCGAACTTGATTTAATCCGGTTAAAAGGTAAGTATGAAAACGGTTTGTATAGAATATTTGACCCCGAAGAGGTCTTTTTAGGGCTTGGTGAAGCCGATACCGATAGCGGCTTAATGCGCGCGAGAAAAGTAAATTCTAATTTGTCGGGCTCTCCGAGCCCGCAAATTAGAATTTAAGCAGTCAGCAGTCAGCGGTTAGCAGTCAGCGAGTGGGCGACACATTCGCTCGTCCAAACAAATTACACAATAGAAAGGATTTGCGCGCAAATCCTTTTATGGGATTAAAGATTAATAGATTATTGTCTCTCGCATATTTTTTTCGGCTACTTTATCCGGTTTTTCTTTGCTTGGCGTCAGCCAAGCGGCATCAAAACCAAATAAATTACCGCGAAACCAATAAGCGAGAGATGCTCTGCAGTTTGTATCTGCCTATTTTTCGCAAAGGCAAGGCAAAAAGACGAAGAAATGCTTTTGCATTGCGAGTTTTTTTAACGAAGAATTTGCAAAAAAGAGGCGATGCAAACCAACAATCTATTAATATTTAATCCCAATGTTCCATTTGTTTCTCCTCTCCCCAAAAAGTTTGCTGCGCAATACTTTTCGGGGTCCCCGTTTTGAGAATTAAATCCGAATTTGGCTTAAATATGCGCAAAACGGATATAATCTGTTCAAGAAATAGAGCGAAGCGGAACGAGTGCGGGTGTTCCCGCCCACCACTCTTCTCTCTTCTCTTTTCTCTTTTCTCTTTTATCGGGCTTAGCCCGCTAAACAAGAATTTACCGAAAGGACAATTATGTTAGCGATTGCACTGGGTAATTTTGACGGTGTGCATTTGGCGCACCGGGCAGTGTTAAAAAGTGCTGCCGCGTTTCACAATTCCATATGTTTGCTCTTTCGCCGCCATCCGGCTGAAGTGATTACAGGCAAAGCACCCGACCGGTTGTTGAATGCGGTGCAGACCGAGCAAAAGATTTTAGCGTGCGGCATAAAACAGTGCGTGTATCTCGACTTTGAGCAGGTGCGCGATATGGCACCGGAGCGGTTTTTTGAAGAAATCCTTATCAAAGAACTTGGTGCGGATGTACTTTGTTGCGGTTATAATTACACTTTCGGCAGGCAAAAAGCGGGCGATGTGACCACGCTGAAAGCCTTGTGTGAGGCACACGGCATAGAATTATGTGTTGCCGATGAAATGGATTTTGAGGGTGAGAGCATCAGTTCTTCCGCTATTCGCCGCCATATCAGGGCAGGGGAGATTGAAAAAGCCAATGCCATGCTCGGTTACCCGTTTTTTTATGAGGGTGAAATTATTGAGGGCAAGCGCCTTGGCAGAACCCTCGGTTTTCCGACCATCAACCAACTTTTCGGGGCGGAAATGGTCAAACCCAAACCCGGTGTGTATGCTTCTGTCGTCACCCTGTGCGGGCATACATACAAAGGCTTAACCAATATCGGAAATAACCCCACCATCGGCACAGACGGGTTTCGCAGTGAAACCTATGTGTTTGATTTTGAAAAAGAAGTTTACGGCGAAAGTGCAAAAATCGAGCTGCATGCTTTTTTGCGTGCAGAAAAAAAGTTTGAGAGTGTGGCAGCTTTGACCGCACAGGTACTTGAGGATATAGAAAGGGCAAAAGATGTTTGAGAATATAAAGGCAATATTTTTTGATTTTGATGATACGCTGCAATCCAGAGCAGGTGCGTTCCGCATCTACTGCAGTGACTTTTTAAGGCGCTATTTTCCCGAAATTCAGGGCGAAGCGAAAGAAGCACGCATGGATGAAATGGAAGCGCATGTGGACGGCGGCTATAAATCCCGTGAAGAATACTGGCCCGAGATGATTGCCTTATGGGGGTGGCAGGATGCGCCGGATTTAGATACCCTCGTGGCGGACTTTAATACCAATTTCGGCAAAAATGTGGTGATGTTGGAGGGCAGTATCGAAACGCTCAAAGCCCTCAAAGCCCGCGGCTATTTGCTCGGTATGGTCACCAACGGTAATTCGCTGTTGCAAAATACGAAATTAGATACCGCCGGTATTCGTGATTTGTTTGATATGGCGGTGGTGTCGGATGATATCGGCATTTGGAAACCCGATAAGGGCATTTTTGAATATGCGATGAAAACACTCGGCGTTACCCCCGAAGAGTCTCTATTTGTCGGCGACCACCCGGTCAACGACATTCAGGGCGCCCTCGGTGCCGGTATGCACGCCGTGTGGGTAGATTACGGCTCTTTTGCCGGGCAGGCGACCGCAGGCGTGCCGGCAGTCAAAAATGTGAGTGAAATCCTCAATTTTTTGAAAGACTGATTTAAAAATAATTCAATAAAGTTCAAAAAACTTGCAAAAAATGATAATTTTTGCAAGTTTTTTATTTTTATCTTGCAAAAAACACTTGCTTTTTTGTTGATAATATAGTATTATTTCTATGTTATTTTTATTTTGGGAGAAATAGAAAAAGCATAAATATATTATAAAAGAGGTGTTTTTAATGAAACTTACGAATGAGTATTTGCTCGGCATTCAAAAAATTGTAGAGCAAAAGAACCCGGCAGAGCCTGAATTTCACCAGGCAGTCAAAGAAGTATTAATGAGCTTACAGCCGGTAGTCGAAAAGAACCCCAAGTATATTGAAAGCGGCGTGATTGAAAGACTCATCGAGCCGGAAAGACAAATTATGTTCCGTGTTCCGTGGTTGGATGACAGCGGTAAAATCCAAGTCAACAGAGGTTTTAGAATTCAGTTCAACTCTGCCATCGGTCCCTACAAGGGCGGCTTGCGTTTTCACCCGACCGTTAACCTCGGTGTGATTAAATTTTTAGGTTTTGAACAAATCTTTAAAAACTCTCTTACCACTTTGCCTATGGGCGGCGGTAAGGGTGGTTCCGACTTTAACCCGAAGGGCAAGAGCGATGGCGAAATTCAGCGTTTTTGCCAGTCTTTTATGACTGAACTTTACAGACATATCGGTCCCGATACCGATGTGCCGGCAGGTGATATTAATGTAGGTGCCAGAGAAATCGGCTACTTATTCGGTCAGTATAAGAGAATTACCAATACCTTCACCGGCGTGTTGACCGGTAAGGGCTTGCAATTCGGCGGCTCTCTTGCGAGAACCGAGGCAACCGGTTACGGGCTTTGCTACTTTACCGAAAATATGTTACAAGCCAACGGCAAGTCCTTTGAGGGGCAGACCGTTGTGATTTCCGGTGCAGGTAATGTGGCAATTTATGCCAATGAAAAGGCGACCGCACTCGGCGCAAAAGTGGTTGCGATGTGTGATTCCAACGGCTATATTTACGATAAAAACGGTGTAGACCTCGCTGCCATCAAGCAAATTAAAGAGGTAGAGAGAAAGAGAATTACCGAATACTTAAAGTATCACCCTGAGGCAGAGTACCACGAAGGCTGCAAAGGCATTTGGACCATTCCGTGTGACATTGCATTACCGTGCGCTACGCAAAATGAAATTGATGAAGAGAGCGCAAAAGCACTTGCGGCAAACGGCTGTTACTGCGTTTGTGAAGGCTCTAATATGCCCTCCACCCCGGGTGCGATTGATGTATACTTTGAGAACAAGATGCTTTACGGTCCGGCAAAGGCTGCCAACGCAGGCGGCGTAGCCGTATCCGGTCTTGAAATGAGCCAAAACAGCGAAAGACTTTCATGGTCGTTTGAGAAGGTTGACAAGAAATTGCAGGGCATTATGAAAAACATCTTCGACAACTGCGAAGCCAGAGCCGAAGAGTACGGTATGCCCGGCAACTATATGGCAGGTGCCAATATCGCCGGTTTCCTTAAAGTTGCCGATGCAATGATTGCACAAGGCATCTAAAATTAGCATTAAAAAAATCCCCTTGAGTTTTCAAGGGGATTTTTTTGCGGGCTTTGCCCGCAAAATTCTAATTTACGCCACTTTTACGGTGGCTAAATTAGAATTTAAGCAGTCAGCAGTCGGCAGTCGGCAGTCAGCGAATGGGCGACACATTCGCACTTGTTCCACTTCGCTCTAATGAAACGGTGGGTTAATATACATAAAAAGTATAAGTATTAAAAAACTGTGTAGATACGCACTTTTTAAGCCTCCCTCTGACGAGGGAGGTGGCACGCCGTAGGCGTGACGGAGGGAGAGATGTACAAATCGGGTGTGCGTGTCCCACCCTTTCGCTAATTAGCTAATAGGCTAATTGGCTAATAAGCGTATGACGGGCATATCAATGCTCTGTGGTGAAAGTCCACCGAGGCGTAGTTACCGACGAACTCAAAAGCGACTCCCAAGGTTTGTATCGTGAGGTGCAG
>CADBJA010000027.1 GCA_902794945.1 Oscillospiraceae bacterium | reverse complement strand
AAATTATGCAATACGGCGCAGTGCCGAACAGTGAAATTTTCATAAGAAACATTCCGCAAGCGGATGTAGCGGGCATTGTTGCCGACATTATCGCCAACGTGCGCGCGCGGGGGGATAAGGCGCTGTTTGCTTATACCGAAAAATTTGACGGCGCAAAACTGCACGACTTGCGTGTGAGCGAAGCAGAAATTGTCGCAGCACGCAGTGCGGTGGAACCGGAGTTTTTAGCGGTGCTTGAAAAAGCGGCTGAGAACATTCGTAAATTCCATTCCCGCCAAGTCAGAAACAGTTTTATTATCAATGATGAAAGCGGCATTGTTATCGGGCAAAAAGTCATTCCGGTTGACAGGGCGGGGCTCTATGTGCCCGGCGGCACAGCCGCTTACCCTTCCACGGTGCTGATGGATGCCATCCCTGCCAAAATTGCCGGATGTCGGCAAGTGGTGATGGTCACGCCTCCCGGTAAGGACGGTAAAGTCAACCCTGCCATTTTAGCGGCAGCGTCCGTTGCCGGTGTGGATACCATTTTTAAAGTCGGCGGCGCACAGGCGATTGCCGCTTTGGCTTACGGTACCGAGAGTGTGCCAAAGGCAGATAAAATTGTAGGCCCCGGCAACGCCTTTGTTGCCGAAGCCAAAAAACAGGTATTCGGTGCTGTTTCGATAGATATGATTGCGGGACCGAGTGAAATATTGGTGGTTGCCGACGGCAAGTCCGACCCGCGCCATGTAGCGGCTGACCTGCTCTCTCAAGCAGAGCATGACAAAATGGCAAGTGCCGTTTTGGTGACGGATTCCATGGACCTTGCCGAACGCGTAAGGGATGAAATTGAGAGGCAGTTGCCGCTTTTGGAACGTGAAGAGATTGCACGCGTATCGGTAGATACCAACGGTAAAATCATTGTGGCAGATACCTTGTCTGCCGCCATTGACATTGCCAATGAGATTGCACCCGAACATTTGGAACTGTGTGTGGATAACCCCTTTGATTATTTAGATGCGATTCGTCACGCCGGCTCGATTTTTATGGGCAGGCATTGCCCCGAAGCCCTTGGCGACTATTTTGCGGGACCCAATCACACGTTGCCCACAAGCGGCACGGCAAAATTCTCAAGCCCGCTTTCGGTAGATGATTTTGTGAAGAAAACACAATATACCTATTACACGGCTGACGCTTTAAAAGCGTGTGCGAATGACATTGCTCTTTTTGCAAAAAAAGAGGGCTTGACCGCTCACGCAAAGAGTGCCGTTATTCGTTTGGAGCAAGAGGATGAGTAGATTTTTAAGCGAAAGCAAAAAGCGCTTGGTGCCGTATACCCCCGGTGAGCAGCCGAAAACGAGAAAGTTTTTGAAACTCAATACGAATGAATCACCTTTCCCGCCGTCACCCAAAGCGCAGCAGTGCGCGGCAGAGGCACTTGGTACACTCGAACTCTATTCCGACCCGACTTGTGCGGCGTTAGTCAAAAAAGCGTGCGCGCTGTTTGGGGTGGAGGAAGATGAAATACTGTTCACCAACGGGTCGGATGAAATTTTAAACTTTGCGTTTATGGCATTTTGCGATGCAGCACATCCGGCAGTGTTTCCGGATATTACTTACGGTTTTTACCCGGTGTTTGCCGATGTAAACGGCGTGCCGTACCGTGAAATACCGCTTGATGATAATTTTCGCATTTGTGTGGAGGATTACACCCCGGCAAAGGGCACGGTTTTTATTGCAAACCCCAATGCGCCGACCGGTACCGCACTCACTTTATCGCAAATAGAAACCATTCTCAAAGCCAATCCCGACAATGTGGTGGTGATGGATGAAGCGTATGTGGATTTCGGCGCCGAAAGTGCGGTAGGGCTCATTCACCGTTATGATAACCTGCTTGTTACACGCACTTTTTCAAAATCGCGTTCCATGGCAGGCGCAAGGCTCGGTTTCGGCATCGCGTGCAAAGAGTTAATCCGCGATTTAAATACGATAAAATATTCTACCAACCCGTACAATGTGAATGCCGTGACGATGGCGGCGGGTATCGGCGCTTTACAAGATGAAGCATACACGCAAAAGAATATTCAAACAATTATCGAAAACCGCACTTACACGGTAGAAGGGCTGCAAAAAATCGGTTTTGAAGTTTTACCGTCTCAAACCAACTTTATTTTTGCTAAACACCCCGGTATCGACGGCGAAAAATTGTATGCGGCACTCAAAGAAAAGGGAATTTTGGTAAGGCATTTTAACAAAGAAAGAATAAAAGCATTTAATCGCATTACCATCGGCACAAAAGAGCAAATGCAAATTCTTATTCACACGGTAACTGAAATTTTAACAGCGGAGGGAATACAATGAGAGAAGCAAGCATAAACAGAAAAACGGCGGAAACGGATATTCGCCTGCAGTTAAATTTAGACGGCAGCGGTAAAAGTGAAATAGATACAGGCTGCGGCTTTTTAAACCATATGCTCATACTGTTTGCAAAACACGGTAAATTCGATATCACCCTGACTTGCGTAGGTGATACGGATGTGGACTATCACCACACGACCGAGGATATCGGCATTGCGCTCGGCACAGCGTTTAAAGAAGCGCTGGGGGATAAAAAAGGCATTTGCCGCTATGCGCACACCGTGTTGCCGATGGACGAGGCGCTGATTCTTTCTGCCGTGGATATTTCGGGTAGAGATTATTTGGGCTATGCACTGGAAATCCCGGCGCCGACGGTGGGGAATTTTGACACGGAACTTGTGGAAGAATTCTTTCTCGGTTTTGTGCGCAACAGCGGTATTACACTGCATTTGCGGCAGTTTGCGGGCAAAAACACGCATCACATTATTGAGGGCACTTTCAAATCCGTGGCGGTCAGCTTGAGAAAAGCCGTGCAAATTGATGCGCAGTTTGCGGGGGATATTCCTTCCACCAAAGGAGTGCTTTAATGGTAGCGATTATTGATTACGGTGTCGGCAATCTGTTTTCACTCGGCAGTTCTTTTGCCGCAATCGGCGAAGAGGCGGTGGTGACGGAAGACCCGAGCATCATTGCACAGGCAGACAGGATTATTTTGCCGGGTGTGGGTGCCTTTGCCGATGCGATGCACAAACTGCATACCACAGGGTTGGATGATGTTTTAAAAGCCGAAGTGCAAAAAGGCAAACCCGTGATGGGCATTTGCCTTGGTATGCAAATGTTGTTTGAAAAAAGTTATGAATACGGCGTTCATAAAGGTTTAGCGCTCATAAAGGGCAACATCAAACCCATACGGGATGTGATTGCACCCGGTTTAAAAATTCCGCACATCGGTTGGAACGCGCTGCATTTTACGGGAAATGATTGTCCGCTGTTTCGCTATATAGGCGAAGGCGAGTATGTATATTTTGTACATTCTTTTTATGCGGCTGATTGTGATGAAGCGGTAACGGCAACGGCATCTTACAGCGTGCCGCTGACGGCAGCGGTGCAGTCCGGCAATGTGTTCGGTTGCCAGTTTCACCCCGAAAAAAGCGGGGAAGCGGGGTTAAAAATACTAAAAGCATTTTGTGAAATATAGGAGATAGTATGATTATTTTTCCTGCCATAGATGTGGTTGACGGCAAAGCCGTCAGGCTCTTGAAGGGTGATTATAATAAGATGACGGTTTACAGTGAAAACCCTGTCGCAGTGGCGCTCGATTTTAAAAAAGCGGGCGCAACAAGTATTCACTTAGTGGATTTGGAAGGGGCTAAAAGCGGCGATACGCCGAATTTGGAAACCATTGTTGCCATAAAAAAAGAGAGCGGGCTGTTTTGCGAAGTCGGCGGCGGTATCCGCTCCGTCGAAACCGTAAAAACTTACCTGGATGCCGGGCTTGACCGTGTGATTCTCGGCACTGCCGCGGTGGAAGATGAGGCGTTTTTGAAACAGAGCGTGGAACTCTACGGCGAGAAAATCGCTGTCGGCGTCGATATCAAAGACGGGTATGTGGCAATTAAGGGGTGGACGGAAAATTCCGCCCTCGGCGCATTTGATTTTTGCGAAAAAATGCAGGCAATCGGTGTAAAAACACTCATTTGTACCGACATCAGCAAGGACGGTGCTATGCAGGGCACAAACCTTGCGTTATATCGGGAACTTTCACACCGCTTCTCTGTCAACATCACCGCATCGGGCGGTGTGAGTACAATCGGGGATGTGGAAAATCTGCGCAAAATGGATCTTTACGGTGCGATTATCGGCAAAGCCTATTACACGGGCGCGATTGATTTGGCACAGGCAATCGAGGTGGCAAAATGATAACCAAGCGTATTATTCCCTGTTTGGACGTAAAAAACGGCAGGGTAGTCAAAGGCGTGAATTTTAAAAATTTAGGCGATGTGGCGTCCCCCGTGGCGTTGGCACAGTATTACAGCGAGTGCGGCGCGGATGAACTGGTGTTTTATGACATTACGGCTTCGGTTGAAGGCAGGCGGTTGTTTACGGATATTTTGCGCGAAACGGCAAGCAAAGTCTTTATTCCCTTAACCGTTGGCGGCGGTATCAACGCTGTGGAGGATTTTGAGCGCGTGCTCAAATGCGGGGCGGATAAAGTCAGCGTCAACTCCGGTGCCATTCGTACCCCTGCACTTATCGGCGAAGCGGCAAAGCGTTACGGTGACCAGTGTGTGGTACTCTCGGTAGATATAAAACGGGTGGACGGTGTGTTTCGCGTGTTTTCCAAAGGCGGCAGAGAAAACACCGGTATGGAAGCCATTGAGTGGGTGAAACGCTGTGTGGGTGACGGCGCCGGTGAAGTGGTCGTCAATTCCATTGATACGGACGGCGTCAAACAAGGCTTTGATTTAGAGATGCTCGAAAAAGTGTGTGAAGCGGTCAGTGTGCCGGTGATTGCCTCGGGCGGTGCCGGTTGTGCGGAAGATTTTATGACACTCTTTCAGACACTTCCGCAAGTGGATGCAGGGCTTGCCGCCTCCATTTTCCACTTCGGAGAAGTGGAAATAAAAGAACTGAAAAAAGAGATGTTAACAAGGGGGATTCCCGTTAGAATATGAAATGACGGGTGAAAGGAAAAGCAGATGATTGATATAAACGAATTAAAATTTGATGAAAACGGTTTAATTCCCGCCATCGTTGTGGATGCGGCGACAAAGCGTGTGTTAACCCTTGCCTATATGAACCGTGAAAGTTTGCAAATTTCCATCGAAAAGAAACTTACCTGTTTTTGGAGCCGTTCACGCAGGGAACTTTGGCTCAAAGGGGAAACGAGCGGTAACTATCAGCACATTATTTCCATTACCGCCGATTGTGATAAAGATGCGCTGGTGGTGATGGTAAATCCGGATGGTCCCGCCTGCCATTTGGGCACGGTCTCGTGTTTTGAAAACCCCGTGTTTGAAAGCGATGAGGAGCAAGCGTTTTCGCTCGATGCGCTGATGAAACTGATTGCGGGCAGAAAAACCGAAAAAAAAGAAGGCTCTTACACCACCTATCTCTTTGAAAAAGGGCTTGATAAAATTCTTAAAAAAGTGGGAGAAGAGTCCACCGAAGTGATTATTGCCGCCAAGGCGGATGATAAAAAAGAGACGGTGTATGAAATCGCCGATTTGATGTACCACGTGATGGTGTTGATGATTGAAGCGGGTATTTCGACCGATGATGTGATGAAAGAACTTGCCTCGCGCCATGTGATAGATAAAAAAGTGAAACAGGAAAAAATGACATCATGATAAAAAAAGAATTGCATAGCCACACCACCTTTTGTGACGGTAACAACACGCCGGAAGAAATGGTGAAAGCGGCAATCGAAAAAGGCTTTCTAACCCTCGGTTTTTCCGGTCATTCCTACACCTTTTTTGATGAAAGGTATTGTATGAGCAAAGCCGGCACGCGGCAGTACAAAGAGGAAATCGCGCGGCTGAAAGAGAAATACAAAAGTGATATTGAAATTCTTTGCGGCACCGAGCAGGATTATTACTCCGATATGCCGACCGAAGGGTATGATTATGTAATCGGCTCCGTGCATTATATGAAAGCGGGCGACAGGTATATCCCTGTGGATGAAACGCCGGACATACTGATATCTGCGGCGAAAAAGCATTTCGGCGGCGATATGATAGAATTGTGTCGGCGTTATTATGAAACCGTCGCGGATGTGGCCGCAAAAACGGGTGCCGATATCATCGGGCATTTTGATTTGATTACAAAGTTTAATGAAAACGGCGCGTTGTTTGATACAAATGATGAGCGCTATATTCACGCTTGGCGGCAAAGTGCCGACCGTTTGCTGAAAACCGGCGCCGTGTTTGAAATCAACACCGGTGCCATCGCGCGCGGTTACCGCACGGCTCCCTACCCGGCGCCCGACATCATCACCTATTTAAAAGAGCGCGGCGCTACATTTATTCTTTCCGGTGACGCTCACAGTACGGACGGTATCGGTTACCGTTTTGAAGATTACGAATATTTACTGGATTAAGGAAGAACGATGAATACAACAAATGATATTGCAACGCTTTTACACGGCAACCCCTACCCCGGCAGGGGCATTGTCATCGGGAACAGTGAGGACGGTACAAAGGCGTGCACGGCTTATTTCATTATGGGCAGAAGTGAAAACTCACGCAACCGCATTTTTGTGCTTAAAAACGGTGAAATGTCTACCGCGCCGTTTGATGAGAGCAAGGTGGAAGACCCGCGTTTGATTATCTACACGGCAGTAAAACAAGTCGAAAACAACCTGATTGTCACCAACGGCGACCAAACAGATACGATTGCCGCAGCACTCGGAAGCGGCATTTCTTTTGCCGATGCACTCAAAACGCGCAAATTTGAACCGGATAAGCCGCATTTTACCCCGCGTATCAGCGGTATGCTCACGTTTGAGAACGGCAGTTTTCATTACCAAATGAGCATTTTAAAAAGCGCCGACAGCGAGGGGAGTGCCTGTGAACGGTTTTTCTTTTCTTACCCGGCGCTGCCCGGTACGGGGCATTTGATTCATACCTATGCGTGTGACGGCAATCCCTTACCCTCTTTTTACGGTGAGCCGAAAGCGGTAAAAATAGATAATGATATGCAACGCTTTGCCGATACATTGTGGCATGCATTAGATGAAAAAAATAAAATATCCCTCTTTGTGCGCTATGTGGATTTAGGCACCTTAGAGAGCAAAGAGTTGATTTTTAACAAACAGGAGCAAATATGAAAGAATTTGAACTGAAATACGGCTGTAATCCCAACCAAAAGCCGGCAAAGATTTTTATGGAAAACGGCAGTGATTTGCCGATAGAGATTTTGTCGGGAAAACCGGGATACATCAATTTTTTGGATGCGTTTAATGCGTGGCAACTCGTAAAAGAACTCAAAGAGGCAACCGGTTTGCCGGCGGCGACTTCGTTTAAACATGTCAGCCCCACTGCGGCGGCACTCGGTATTCCGCTTTCCGAAAAATTAAAAAAAGCCTGTTTTGCCGATGATGTGGAGAATTTGGATGCTTCACCGCTTGCCTGTGCTTATACCAGAGCACGCGGCACGGACAGAATGTGCTCTTTCGGTGATTGGGTGGCACTTTCGGATGTGTGCGATGTCACCACCGCAAAACTCATTGCGCGTGAAGTGTCGGATGGGATTATTGCGCCCGGTTATGCACCGGAAGCACTCGAAATTTTAAAAGGCAAGCGTGGGGGCAATTACAACATTGTAAAAATAGATGCCGCTTATGTGCCGGCAGAGCGTGAACGCAAGCAGGTTTTCGGCATCACTTTTGAGCAGGGTAGAAACAATTTTGAAATCGGTGAAGCGCTATTAAGTAACATTGTTACGCAAAAAAAAGCACTGCCCGACAGTGCAAAACGCGACTTGATTGTGGCGCTCATTACACTCAAATATACACAATCCAATTCCGTTTGCTACGCGGTAGACGGGCAGGCAATCGGCGTGGGCGCCGGGCAACAGTCTCGCATTCACTGCACACGGCTTGCCGGCAATAAGGCGGATACCTGGTTTTTGCGGCAGTCCGAGCAGGTGCTGCATTTGCCCTTTAGAGAGGATATTCGCCGCCCTGACAGAGATAATGTGATTGACAGTTATATCAATCAAAATGAAGAAGATGTGTGTGCCGAAGGTGTTTGGCAACGGTACTTTACTGTAAAGCCTGAACCCTTTACAGCGAAACAGCAGCGTGCTTATTTAGATACGGTAAGCGGCGTGGCATTGGGTTCGGATGCATTCTTTCCCTTTAGCGATAATATTCAGCGCGCACTGCGCTCGGGCGTGCAATACATTGCGCAACCGGGCGGTTCTATTCGTGATGATGCAGTCATACAATGTTGTAACCAAAACAACATAGTAATGGCATTCACGGGAATGCGCTTATTCCATCACTAAAAACTTTTCTCGGCAGAGCACAGCCTGAATTGTATTGTTTTACGCTTAAAATGGAATTGCCATGTGTCAAGTTTTCTTGACATGTAGCGGCTCGTTTTATTCGGCATAAAGGTTCTTTCTTTGCGTAGAAGATATGGATGTTTGAGTGGGTGCGCATAGGTGTGCGGGTTCGTTTGTCGCTTTGTCTGCCAAAATCATCAGATAATTCTTGACAAAATACTTTATTAATGCTATTGTATTTAGGTAATAAAAGTAGAGGTGCGGTGTTCATCAGTAGTTTGCGTGCAAGCCGTCGCAGGGCGTTGCGTGAGCGAAAGGGGAGGCTGCCGAAGAGCCTGAGGCGCAAGGGTATCTGGCTTGGCAGAGAACATCTGCCCGGTTGTCACTTAAACTAAGTGGAGGGCTACTGCATTTGTGTTTTCTTATGCAGCCCGCAGGGCTGCATTTTTTTGCCGGAATGGCAGGCAAGGCGAAGCCTTGCAAAGAAGAAAGAAGAATGGCGGTGTCGAAACAGAGTTTCGCATCTTAATTCTACATTCTACATTCTACTTTCTACTTTCTACATTTTACTTTCTACATTTTACATTAATTTAGCATTTCGTAAACGAACAGGAGAAAGGTATGAAAAACACTATTTTTGAAGGCGCGGCTACCGCGATTATTACCCCTTTAAATGAAAGCGGGGTAGACTATGAAAGTTTCGGCAGGCTCATTGAGTGGCAGATTGCCGAAGGGATTGATGCCATTGTGGCATGCGGCACCACCGGTGAGGGCTCTACGCTGACCGATGAAGAGCACAAGGCTGCCATCAGTTTTTGTGTAGAGAAAGTGGCAGGCAGAGTGCCCGTAATTGCCGGTACCGGCAGTAATGACATTGCCTATGCGCTGAGTTTAACCGACTATGCCTGCAAAGCGGGGGCAGATGCCATGTTGGTGGTCAGCCCTTACTACAATAAAGCCACACAAGGCGGTTTAATTGCTTCATTTGAGAAGATTGCAGACCTTTCTACCAAACCGCTTATTTTATACAATGTACCGTCAAGAACCGGTTGCAACATTTTACCGGCAACCGTGGCAAAACTTGCCGAACACGAAAACATCGCCGCCATCAAAGAGGCCACCGGCAATATCTCGCAAGTGGCGGAAGTGGCACAGCTATGCGGCGATAACATTGACATTTATTCCGGCAACGATGACCAAATTGTGCCGGTGCTCAGTTTGGGCGGCAAGGGTGTGATTTCGGTACTCTCTAACTTATTGCCGAAAGAAACTTCTTTAATGTGCAAAAAGTTTTTTGAGGGTGATGTGAAGGGTAGTTTAGAGTTACAATTAAAATATTTGCCGCTCATTAATGCCCTCTTTAGCGAAGTGAATCCCATTCCGGTAAAATCGGCAATGGCAGCCATGGGCTACGGTGAAAACTACCTGCGCTTACCGCTCACACCGATGGAAAAAGCACATGAAGATGTGATGTTTGATTTGATGAAAAAAGAAAGTTTAATTTAAGGCACAAGGCATAAGGCACAAGGCACAAGGCACAAGTAGGGGCGGATATCATCCGCCCGAAAGAAGAAAGAAAAATTTAATTCATAATTCATAATGCTTAATTCATAGTGAAAGGGCGGGACTGCTGCGCAAAGCGCGCCACCTTTTTAGCAGTCGGCAGTCGGCAGTCAGCAGTCAGCAGTCGGCAGTCGGCAAGGCTCGCTATGCTCGCCTCACAAGGGGAGGCGTTAAGCGGTAGTGAAATTTAATTTTTTTGGGAGAAAGTTATGATTTGTAACAACATTGGGGTAAATGAAAAAGACCATTTAACGTTTGCAGGGCTCGATGTGTGCGAACTTGCCAAAAAATACGGTACACCGCTGTATTTGATGGATGAGGGCAAAATCCGCGAGAACTGCAGAACCTACAAAGAGGCGATGGGAAAGTATTTTAAAAATGCATTGCCCGCCTATGCCTCCAAAGCGGCGGCATTTAAAAGGATGTATGAAATCATCAGCGAAGAAGGTTTGGGGATTGATGTGGTATCCGTCGGTGAAATCTATACGGCAATGAAAGCGGGTTTCCCGTTAGAGAATGCCTACTTTCACTCCAACAACAAAACCGATTTTGATGTTGAGTTTGCCATTGAAAACGGCGTGGGCTACTTTGTGGTGGATAATGAAGAAGAATTATTTGCCATTGAGCGCATCAACAAGGGTAACAGCAAAAAACAAAAAGTGCTCTTGCGCTTAACGCCGGGTATTGATACACATACTTATGAGGCGGTCAACACCGGCAAGGTGGATTCCAAATTCGGCTCTGCCATTGAAACCGGGCAGGCGGAAGAGATTACCCGCTTGGCGCTGGAGATGGATGATATTGAACTGATGGGCTTTCACTGCCACATCGGCTCGCAGGTATTTGATTCCGACACCTTTTTCAGAGGCAGTGAAATTATGCTTGCCTTTGCCGGGATGATTAAAGAAAAATACGGGTATGAACTCAAAGAACTCAGCCTCGGCGGCGGCTACGGCGTAAAGTATGTAGAGAGTGACCCCGAAATTGACATTGCCGCCAATATTCGCCAGGTGAGCGAGAGTATTAAAACCGCCTGCGCTAAATACAAATTGGCAGAACCGAAAATCATTATGGAACCGGGCAGAAGCATTGTTGCCGATGCGGGTATGACCTTGTATTCGGTCGGCACGATTAAGCAAATCCCCGGTTACAAAAACTATATTTCGATTGACGGCGGTATGACCGATAACCCGCGCTATGCGCTTTACGGCTCCGCATACACACTTTTTGTGGCAAACAAAGTGAGCGCACCGGCAGATTTTACTGCCGATGTGGTGGGCAGGTGTTGTGAGAGTGATGATATTATTCAACCGGCAGTGACATTGCCGAAACCGGTGAGGGATGATATTATTGCCGTTTGCACCACCGGTGCTTACAATTACTCCATGGCATCCAACTACAACCGTGTGGCAAGGCCTGCCATAGTGATGATACACGAGGGAAAAGCTTACCAAGCGGTTAAGCGCGAGAGTTTGGACGATTTGATTGCAAACGATTTATAA